>NZ_DAMBOA010000022.1:0-13630 GCF_032064105.1 Moraxella sp. CTOTU49097
ATGATAAGGGTGGCTAATATGCCATTCTTTAAAACCAATTATAACTATCTATCATGAGCCATGACTAGCCCTTTTGGTCGAGACAGAGTACACTAAGTGCTAAATTTATCACTTGTATTGACTATTAGAAATAAGGAACAACCATGCCACAATATCGCTCAAAAACCTCCACGTCTGGTCGCAATATGGCGGGTGCACGCGCACTTTGGCGTGCAACCGGTATGACAGATGAGGACTTTAACAAACCGATTATCGCGATTGCTAACTCGTTTACCCAGTTTGTACCCGGTCACGTACACCTAAAAGACTTGGGTCAGTTGGTTGCCCGCGAGATTGAAGCGGCAGGTGGTGTTGCCAAAGAATTTAACACCATTGCTGTGGATGATGGTATCGCCATGGGTCACTTGGGTATGCTCTATAGCTTGCCTAGCCGTGATTTAATTGCCGATAGCGTGGAGTATATGGTCAATGCCCACTGCGCCGATGCGCTAGTTTGTATCTCCAATTGCGACAAAATCACCCCGGGTATGCTGATGGCAGCGATGCGCCTTAATATCCCAACGATTTTTGTGTCGGGCGGTCCAATGGAAGCGGGCAAAGTATTGGCATCTACGTTGGGCGATGGACATACCACCCATGAAACGGTGATGAATGAATTGGGTGAAAAAATTCGCAAACTTGACCTAGTCGACGCCATGATTGATGCGGCAGATGACTTGATTAGTGACGAAGATGTGGCACAAACTGAGCGTTCTGCTTGCCCAACTTGTGGCTCATGCTCAGGTATGTTCACCGCCAACTCGATGAACTGTTTGACCGAAGCCTTAGGCTTATCCCTGCCTGGCAATGGCTCGTTACTTGCCACTCACGCCAAACGTAAAGATTTATTCTTAGAAGCAGGTCGCCGTATCGTAGCACTTGCCAAACGTTATTATGAGCAAGATGACGCCAGCGTATTACCACGTTCAATTGCGACCAAAGCAGCATTTGAAAACGCCATGAGCCTTGATATCGCCATGGGCGGCTCAACCAACACTATTCTACATTTGCTTGCTGCTGCCCATGAAGCCCAAGTAGATTTTAAAATGGCGGATATTGACCGTTTAAGCCGCCGTGTCCCTTGCCTATCGAAAGTTGCCCCTGCGACACAAAAATACCATATGGAAGACGTGCATCGCGCTGGCGGGGTGATGGCAATTTTAGCCGAGCTTGATCGCGCAAACCTGCTGCAAACCGATGTCCCCACCGTTCATAGTGCTTCACTCAAAGCAGCGCTTAGCCAATGGGATATCATGAATCCTGATAATACCGAGGCACGTGAGCGTTACATTGCAGCCCCAGGTGGGGTACGCACCACGCAAGCCTTTAGCCAAAACAATGAATGGTCCAATCTTGATGTCAACCGCGAATCTGGCTGTATCCGTAGCAAAGAATTTGCCTACTCACAAGACGGCGGTTTAGCGGTATTGTTTGGTAATATCGCTGAACGTGGCTGTGTGGTCAAAACAGCGGGCGTGGATGACAGCATCCTAAAATTTACCGGTCGTGCCCGTGTTTTTGAGAGCCAAGATGACGCCGTGGCTGCCATTTTGGCAGATGCGGATGATGCAAGAAGCATCGTCGCCGGTGATGTCGTGGTGATTCGCTATGAAGGTCCAAAAGGTGGTCCCGGTATGCAAGAGATGTTGTATCCCACCTCTTACCTAAAATCAAAAGGTCTGGGTAAAGCCTGTGCGCTACTTACCGATGGTCGTTTTTCAGGGGGTACGTCGGGTTTATCCATCGGTCACGTGAGCCCAGAAGCCGCTGAAGGCGGTACCATCGGTTTGGTCAATGAAGGCGATACCATCGAGATTGATATCCCTAATCGCTCGATTCATTTGGCGGTTGAGTTTGCCGAACTTGAAAAACGCCGAGAAGCGATGGTGAGCCGTGGCAACCAAGCTTGGAAACCTGTCAATCGTGAACGCCAAGTGTCAGCAGCCTTGCGGGCGTATGCAGCGATGACAACTAGCGCGGATACCGGCGCGGTGCGTGATGTCAGTCAAGTAGAGCGCTAATTTTTTACTCCAAACGACATTACTATCAAAAAAATTGTCAAAAAAGAATTATCAAAAAAGATCGATGCTACTTATCGGTCTTTTTTTTAGCGCCATGAAAAATTTTGCCAAGCTCATACTTTATGTCCACAGTTTTAGATACCATGTACGGTTTTTAAAAGGTAAGTTTTATAAAAGATGCGATTTATAAAAGCATTATCCACATCGGATGAATTCTGCTAAAATACAATGTTTACATTTTTTTGATAATATATGCCAAACTTAATTTTGAAAACTCTTAAGGAGCCGCTGTGAGCCGTCCGTTTTCTTCAGCCGATATACGTCAAGCTTTTATCAATTATTTTGCCGAAAATGGTCATACCCCAGTGGCATCATCGAGCCTAGTCCCACACAATGACCCTACCCTGCTATTCACCAATGCTGGTATGAACCAATTTAAAGATGTGTTCTTAGGGATAGACAAACGCGATTATAAACGTGCAGTATCTTCACAAAAATGTGTGCGCGCAGGCGGTAAACACAATGACCTTGACAACGTCGGCTATACCGCGCGTCACCATACGTTTTTTGAGATGCTCGGTAATTTCTCGTTTGGTGATTATTTTAAACAACAAGCCATCCCTTTTTGTTGGGAGTTTTTGACATCTGATAAGTGGCTTGGATTACCCAAAGATAAACTTTATGTGACGGTGTATCACACCGATGATGAAGCCTTTGATATTTGGCATAACGTGGTGGGCTTGCCTGCCGAGCGTATCATTCGTATTGGTGATAATAAAGGCGGTCAATACCAATCGGATAATTTTTGGGCAATGGGTGACACAGGTCCTTGCGGTCCTTGTACCGAAGTATTTTATGACCACGGCGAGCATATCTGGGGCGGTCTGCCAGGTACACCTGAAGAAGACGGCGACCGTTTTGTCGAGATTTGGAACAACGTCTTTATGCAGTTTAACCGCCAAAAAGACGGCACACTTGAAAAACTGCCTGCGCCAAGTGTCGATACGGGAATGGGTTTAGAGCGTATTAGTGCCATCATGCAAGGCGTGCATAGCAACTATGAAATCGATATATTTACCCATCTGATGCAGCACGCGGCGCAAGTGATCGGCTTGCCAAACGATATCGACTTACAGTCTGAGCCATCACTCAAAGTGCTTGCTGACCATATCCGCTCGGTTTCCTTCTTGATTGCAGATGGCGTACTGCCAAGCAATGAAGGTCGTGGTTATGTGCTGCGTCGTATCATCCGCCGCGCGGTTCGCCATGGCAACAAATTAGGTGCAACTGATAATTTCTTCTACAAACTGGTCGCGCCACTTACCCAAATCATGGGCGATGCCTACCCACAGCTTCGGGAACAGCAAGCCAACATTGAGCAAGCCATCTTAAAAGAAGAAGAGCAATTTGCCAAAACCTTATCACAAGGTCTCAAGCTGTTATCCCAAGAATTAGATAGCTTAAAATCTGGCGATACTTTATCGGGTGCAACAGTGTTTAAACTGTATGACACGTATGGCTTCCCTGCCGATTTGACGGCGGACATCGTGCGCGAACGTGACATCAGCATTGATGAAGCCGGTTTTGAACAAGGCATGGCGCAGCAACGCGCCCGCGCCCGTGAAGCGGGTAAATTTGGCGTTGATTACAACCAATTGATTCAAGTTGACAGTGCCACTGAATTTTTGGGGTATGACAAAGCAGAACACAGCAGCACTATTACCCACTTATACCTTGAGGGCAAATCTGCTGAACAATTGCAGGAAGGCGATGAAGGGGTCATTGTATTATCGGCAACGCCTTTTTATGCTGAAGGCGGTGGTCAAGCCGGTGAATTGGGTGATATCCAAACCGAAACCGGCGTATTTGAAGTACAAGACACCAAAAAATCGGGTCAAGCCATCATCCATCATGGCGTGGTCAAAATGGGCAGTATCCGCCAGGGTCAGTCAAGCGAAGCACGCGTCGCAAGCCAAGTACGCGCCATGAGTGCCAAAAACCACTCCGCCACTCACCTACTGCACGCCGCCCTTCGTGAGCATCTTGGCACAGGCGTCACCCAAAAAGGGTCATTGGTCAATAGTGAGGTGTTGCGTTTTGACTTCTCGTATGACAAAGCCTTGACTGAGCAAGACATCATCACCATTGAAAACATCGTTAACCAACAAATCCTTGCCAACCAACCTGCCACTGTAGAAATGCTCAGCATGACGCAAGCGCAAGACAAAGGCGCGATGGCACTGTTTGGTGAAAAATATGGTGACACGGTTCGTGTATTGTCGATGGGTACGGTAGATAAAGATGGCAAGCCTTTCTCCATCGAGCTATGTGGTGGTCTGCATGTACAACGCACGGGTGATATCGGCTTATTCAAAATCGTCAGTGAGCAAGGTATCGCGGCAGGCATTCGCCGTATCGAAGCGGTGACAGGCATGGGCGCAGTCAAATATGTGCAACAAGGTGAAAAACAGCTCAATCAACTTGCCAGTCAGCTCAAAGCAAGGCGCGACGAAATCGCCGAGCGTGTCCATCAACTGACCGACAAAACACGCGACCTTGAAAAACAGCTTGAGCGTTTGCAGCAAAAATTGGCCAGCAGCCAAGCCAAAGACTTAATCAACAACGTGCAAGATATCAATGGACAAAAAGTGCTGATTGCAAGTTTACAAGGCATGGATGGTAAAGCATTACGCACGATTGCCGATGACATGAAGTCAAAATTGCATGATGGCATCGTGGTGCTCGCTGGCGTGGCTGACGATAAAATTGCGCTGACAGCCAGTGTCGGCAAAGACTTAACTAGCAAAATCAAAGCGGGCGATATCATCAAACACTTAAGCGAGCAGCTTGGCGGTAAAGGCGGTGGTAAGCCAGACTTTGCCCAAGGCGGCGCAAGTGATGTGGCAGGATTGCCAACCGTATTAGATGCGCTACCAAATTGGTTGGCTGAGCGACTTGCCTAATTAAAACTAACCCTAAAAAAACGCCGAATTACTTATTCGGCTTTTTTTATGGGGTTATTTTTTATGCGACTATATTTATGCGGCTATATAAGGCATGCGTTTAATCAGGCTTAATCAAAGTGCCATTTACTTTAGCCAAACATTCGGTATCATAAAGCCTAAAGCACATTGTGTATAATCATCACTATAATCGCATTTATAGTCGTGTCTATAATCACATCTAGCATCTTATCAACCAACGAAGCTTTAAAACACGCCTAGCGCTTTAAAAAACTTATAATCAAAAAGGAAACATCATGGACAATCATTACCAGCCCCCCAAAATTTGGACAAATGATAGCCAAAACGGTGGCAAATTTGCCAGTACCAACCGCCCTACCGCAGGAGCGACCCACGAGCAACACTTACCGATTGGTAACAACCCTTTGCAGCTTTACAGCTTAAACACGCCAAACGGTATCAAAATCAATATCTTACTTGAAGAATTGGCAGAGCTCGGTATTGAGGGCGCACAGTATGACGCCTACAAAATCGACATCATGAATGGCGACCAATTTGGCTCAGATTTTGTTGCCATCAATCCCAATTCTAAAATCCCTGCACTGGTGGATAACGGTGTTAATCCACCGATTAAACTGTTTGAATCAGGGGCTATCTTGCTATACCTTGCCGAAAAGTTTAGGCAGTTTATCCCAGCAGACACCGCTAAACGTGCCGAATGTCTGTCATGGCTATTTTGGCAAATGGGCGCTGCGCCGTATGTCGGTGGCGGCTTTGGGCATTTTTATGCATATGCCCCAGAGAAGTTTGAATATGCTATCAATCGCTTTACCATGGAAACCAAACGCCAATTAGATTTACTCGATCAACATTTAGCGACTCACACGTTTATGGTAGGTAATGACTACAGTATCGCGGATATGGCGATTTGGGCATGGTATGGTCAGTTGGCACTGGGCAAATTGTATAACGCTGGCGAGTTTTTACAAGTGCAAAACTACACCCATCTACAACGCTGGGCAAAAAACCTGCATGACCGTCCTGCTGTGCAACGCGCTGTAACCTTACCCCTACAACCGATTGCCTAAACTGATAACTTTTGGTTCATAATACCCATCCAATTTTCAGCCAGTCATTTGGGGATTTTTGGCAATTTTGCCTTGCCCCAAAATTGGGAAATATGGTATAAAGTACCGTTTAATTTACGTTTCGTGACATTGTAAACAATCTGCTAAGCAATCCATCAGGGACTTGGTATGGCAAGTCTTGCATAGCAATTGCAAACAACGTGCACGATATTATAGGGTGTATTGACAATGGCTTTAATCGTACAAAAATACGGTGGTACGTCGATGGGTAGTGTCGAACGTATCAAAAATGTGGCACAGCGCGTCAAACGTTGGCATGACAATGGTCATCAAGTGGTGGTTGTCGTCTCTGCGATGAGTGGTGAGACCAATCGCTTGATTGATTTGGCACGTCAAATCAGTAAAGAGCCGAACGCTCGTGAATATGACCAAATGGTGTCAACCGGTGAGCAAGTATCGATTTCTTTACTTGCTATGGCATTAAATGAAATCGGTGTGAGCGCCAAGTCAATGACTGGTGGACAAGTGGCGATTCGTACCGATGATAGCCATACCAAAGCCCGTATTCAACATATCGATGATACTCAGCTTCGTGCTGCACTCGATGCTGGTATGGTCGTTGTAGTGGCGGGTTTCCAAGGTGTGGATGAAAAAGGTGACATCAACACCTTAGGTCGTGGAGGCTCGGACACCACCGGGGTTGCACTGGCTGCTGCCCTATCTGCCGATGAATGTCAAATCTATACCGATGTCGACGGCGTATATACTACGGATCCACGGGTGACATCAAAAGCCAAAAAATTATCAAAAATTACCTTTGAAGAAATGCTAGAAATGGCAAGCCTTGGCTCAAAAGTGTTGCAAATTCGCTCGGTTGAATTTGCCGGCAAATACCAAGTACCACTGCGTGTTTTATCCAGTTTTGATGAAAACGCCGATGGTAAATTCGATGATGATTTTAAAAAGAATGTAGGTACATTAATTACCACCGATGAGGGAGACAGCATGGAACAACCAATTATTTCGGGCATCGCCTTTAACCGTGACGAAGCTAAAGTATCTATCTTAGCAGTGCCTGATCGCCCTGGTATTGCGTCATCGATTTTAAGCCCAATCAGTGCGGCCAATATCGAAATCGATATGATTATCCAAAACATCGCAGAAAACGGATTGACCGACTTTACCTTTACCGTTAACCGTGGTGATTTTGATAAAACCCTAGCGATTTTGGGTGACAATCTTGCTGAGATTGGCGGCAAAGAAATCGTGAGCAATAACAAAGTGGTTAAAGTATCACTGGTGGGTGTTGGAATGCGTTCACATGCAGGCGTGGCAAGCAAAATGTTTGAAACACTGGCAGAAAACAACATCAATATCCAAATGATTTCTACCAGCGAAATCAAAATCTCGGTACTGATTCAAGAAGAACAACTGGAAAAAGCGGTTAAAGCATTACATACCGCTTTTGGTATTGACCGTGAAGACGGTGAAAGCAAGGTTGCTGGATTATAAGAAATTTGTAATTCCCCACAAAAACAAGGTTAATATTCGCGTTTTGCGGGTGTTAACCTTTTTTTTACTTCCGCATTTCGTTTATAATGGCATCTCGTTTATTGGGCACAAATGCAACTGACCCCTCAATGCCTATTTTGACTGTTGGCAAATAGCCGCCAAGCATGATGAGTTCGCTTAAATTATGCCTTTGCAGTCTGTCTTTAACGTATCATTGGGCAATGATACATGATAATATATTTGACGAATTTAGCCAATTTATCGTTGAATCATCATAGGACATTGATGGTACTTGTTGCGACATAAGGAGTGTGACGCATGTTAATTTTGACTCGCCGTGTTGGCGAAACGTTAATGATAGGTGACGAAGTCAGTGTCACCGTACTAGGTGTAAAAGGTAACCAAGTCAGACTGGGCGTCAATGCGCCAAAAGACATTGCCGTACACCGTGAAGAGATTTATCAAAGAATTTTGCATGAACGCACTGGGCATGAACGCATGGGTTATGATAATCACCCAGTCGATTTTGCCGCCCATGATAGAATGGGTCAAGACCGCAGTGGTTTTGGGGCAGCCAGTCATGAGGCCTTTCCCCAAGAGCGCAGTAAACCCTCTCAACCGCGCAACAGCGGTCAGCAAATGCGTCATTTAGAAAACCGTGTGGAAAACCGCGGTTTTGGTCAGACCAACAATAATTTTAACCCAGCGTTTGATCCGTTTGAGGACGATTATTTTAATCGTTAATGACGGCCGCTATTTTGACTTTTGGAGTAACTATGAGCGCTATTGATAAGCTAGAACTATCAAAACTATTAGCTAAACTAGAAAACAAATCGCTAGATTTTGCTTCCGTACTGGCTACTATCGATAGTTACTATGACTATCGCCCAACTGAGTTTGTCAATGGCGAAGTGCACAATTCGGCAGGCGAAAATGAAGGCAGTGCGAAAGTATTCGGCTTTGCGCTACTCAACCATTTGACCCAACAAGATACGCTAAAACTGTTTGCTGAGCACTATGACAGTGTTAAAGCAGAGCCAAAAGGTACAAACCATGCCAATATCCGTAACTTTAGATTTTTTGGCTGGCAAGGCTTTTTAATGCAGCGTAACTGTTTAGTACCAAAAGCGTTAACGCCAAAAGCGTCATAACATCATTTAATATCCTTAATTCTTAAAATCTAACCGTTTTTTGCGTCAAACAAGGTAGCCGATGGGTTGCCTTTTTTTATCCAATGTTTTTGATTTTAAAGAATGGTTTTGAGAGACTCATTGGTTATTGGTTTGCCCTTAACTGCTCGCGTATTTGTTTTTTTTGCTCACGGCGATGGCGAAAAAAATCCTGCAATAACGCGCGACTTTGCTCTGCCATTACGCCTTGTTTTACGGTCAAAAAATGATTATAAAACGCCACTTGGCTAAAATCCTGTCGGCTGACAATCATGCCTGCTTTCGGCTCTGTCGCTGCAAAAACCAAGCGCGATACTCTGGCGTGAATAATCGCTCCTAGACACATGGTGCAAGGCTCAAGCGTGACAAACAGTTCACAATCCGCTGGCAGACGGTAATTGTCAAAATATTGACACGCTCGCCTTATTGCCACTATTTCGGCGTGGGCCGTGGCATCATGACTTAAAATCGGTTGATTGTAGCCTTTGGCTATGATGGCGCCTTGATGCACAATCACCGCACCCACTGGCACTTCCCCTAGCTGACCGCCCTCGGCTGCAACGTCAAGCGCCGCTTGCATAAAGGCGTAATCGCTGTCACAAAGGCCTGTTTCACAACAGTTATCCTCACTTTCACTCATTATGATACCACCCAAACTACTGTGGCAAATGCCAATCTATCGGGCTTTTGCCGTGCGCTATCAGATAATCATTGGCTTTGGAAAAAGGACGCGTGCCAAAAAAACCACCCCGATTGGCACCAAGCGGTGATGGATGCGTGCCTGTAATGATTAAATGCTTAGAGGTATCAATAAAACGGCCTTTTTTCTGTGCGTAACTCCCCCATAGGATAAAAACACAGTGCTCACAGTGCTGATTAACAGCCTCAATCACTGCATCAGTGAACGTTTCCCAGCCAATACGTTGATGGCTGCCTGCCTGCCCTGCTTCTACGGATAACATACTGTTGAGTAGCAGCACCCCTTGGGTTGCCCAATGGGTCAAATCGCCATGTTTTGACGGGGCGATACCCAAATCGGCGGCGAGCTCTCGTAAAATATTTTGTAGACTCGGGGGTTTGGGAATGGCTTTGGGCACAGAAAAAGATAACCCCATCGCTTGTCCCGCGCCATGGTACGGGTCTTGACCCAAAATCACGACTTTAACCTGCGACAAAGGCGTCAAATTAAACGCATTGAACATCTGACTACCCGAGGGATAAATCACTTTTTGCGCATGATATTGATCTCGCAAAAACTGGCGAATCTTATCCATATTGCTGCTCGTTAACTCTGTCGCCAAGGCGTGCTTCCAATCGTCAGGCATTTTGACATTGGCTAAAACTTGTTGTTGTTCAGGCGTTAATGTTTTCATGGTTTATCTGCTATCAAAAATTATTAAAAAAGCCAAAGAATTTCTTGGCTTTATTGTAGCAAATAATTGTCATCAATAAGTGGAACACTTCTATGTTGTCTATTCTATACTGACTGATTATTCTGAGAAAGTTTGACGCAGGGTAAAATCGTCTAATTCGACCGCTTCACGGCTGCTTTTTTCAGTGGGTGGAATTACTTGCGCTTCGCCTGTCACTACCGCCTTACCCTCTTGATTGGTCACTTGGCAATCTAACACCACCCATTTTTTGCTATCGTCTTTACTTTTCACCGTCAAGGTCGCGGTTAAGGTATCATCGATATGCACAGGACGACGAAACGACAAACTTTGGTTCAGATAAATTGTCCCCAAGCCTGGAAATTTGGTACCAATCAAGGCTGATAATAGGCCGGCTGTCCACATACCATGGGCAATCACGCCTTTAAACTGGCTTTGCTCGGCATACTCATTATCAAGATGCGCAGGGTTGTAGTCATGGGTAACAAGCGCAAATGCTTTGACATCATCTACGGTCACTTGCCGGGTCATACTGGCAGTTTGCCCGATAGTTAATTCCTCATAGGTAAAATTACTAAAAGTTGTCATTGTCCGTCCTTTTGTTCTTGTTGATTAATTTCATAAAAAACCACGATTACAAAATCGTTTTGATGGTTTGACTATAGCATAAATTTCGCAAATTTTTATGACAATGACTACGCGTTCATGAACCCAGCTGACTTTAACAATTACAAATTTTTTATCTTTTTGCTTGACTTGATGAACTGCTAATAAAATCAAGCGTCTAGGATTTTTGCAGAAAAATAGGCAAAAAATTGAAAAAAATACAAGCTAGAATTACAAATTTTTTTAGGCTATATTGTGCGAAATAATAAAACAACCCCTAGATATAGTAGTTTTTTGCAAAACCTTGCAATAATATGGCAATGACTTTGCGATGCTACATACGTAATGCAGCTTCGGCTCAAAAGCGGTCGTTAAAAGCGGCACACATACTCACTATACTTTCGGTTAGCTGTTTTATTTGACATTTTTATATCACCACCTCTCACTCAGCGCCTTTTAAATACATACAGATATGACGTTGATAAATAGGTAACAAAAAGGAACGTATTATGACTCGTACTGAAGATATCCTCGTGCAAAAACGCGACGGGCGTTTGGAAAAAATTGATTTGGATAAGATTCACCGAGTCATCGAGTGGGCAGCAGAAGGGCTCGATAATGTGTCCGTCTCACAAGTAGAAATCAGCTCACATATCCAGTTTTATGACAAAATCACCACCAAAAGCATCCATGAAACCATCATTAAATCAGCTGCGGATTTGATTTCTGCAGCAACGCCTGATTATCAGTATTTGGCAGCGCGATTGGCAATTTTTCATTTACGCAAAATCGCGTTTGGTCAGTTTGAGCCGCCGCATTTGTTTGACCATGTCACCAAACTGACCCAAGAAGGTCGGTATGATGCCCATATTTTGCAAGACTTTAGCAAAGAAGAATTTGATATACTCAATGACTATATTGACCACAACCGTGATTTGAGCTTTGCGTATGCCGCCGTCAAACAAATGGAAGGCAAATACTTGGTGCAAGACCGCGTCAGCAAACAAGTCTTTGAAAGCCCGCAATTTTTGTATATGCTCGTTGGTATGTGTCTGTTTGCCAGTTACGACAAACAATATGACAAGGCTGCGCGATTAGATTACATCAAGCGCTTTTATGACACCACGTCCACTTTCAAAATCTCACTACCAACGCCAATCATGTCGGGCGTGCGTACCCCATCGCGTCAGTTTAGCTCATGTGTACTCATTGAATGCGATGATAGCTTAGACAGTATCAATGCCACCACCAGTGCCATCGTGCGTTACGTGTCACAGCGTGCCGGTATTGGTGTCAATGCGGGTCGTATTCGCGCATTAGGTAGCCCAATTCGTGGCGGTGAAGCGCAGCACACCGGCTGTATTCCTTTTTACAAACTATTCCAAACTGCCGTCAAATGCTGCTCACAAGGCGGCGTGCGCGGTGGTGCAGCGACCTTGTTCTACCCGATTTGGCATTTGGAAGTGGAAAATCTGCTGGTGCTCAAAAACAACCGCGGTGTGGAAGATAACCGTGTTCGCCACATGGATTATGGCGTACAAATCAATAAAACCATCTATACCCGATTGATTAAAAATCAAAACGTGACCCTGTTTTCACCATCGGATGTGCCAGGTTTGTACGATGCTTTTTTTGCCGATCAAGCCGAGTTTGAGCGTTTATATGAGCAATATGAGCAAGATGAATCCATTCGCAAACGCAGTGTGCCCGCGCAAGAGTTGTTTAGCCTGATGATGCAAGAGCGTGCCAGCACGGGTCGTATCTATGTGCAAAACGTTGACCATTGCAACACCCACAGTCCGTTTGACCCAAGTGTTGCGCCAATTCGCCAATCCAACCTATGTATGGAAATCGCGCTACCGACCCAACCGCTTGACAACATCAATGATGAAAGCGGTGAAATCGCCCTTTGTACGTTATCAGGGATTAACTTGGGTGAAATCAACCAATTAGAAGACATCAAAGAGCCCGCGGAACTGATCGTGCGTGCGCTAGATGCCTTGCTTGACTACCAAGACTACCCTGTCATCGCTGCTAAAAATGGTTCCATGAAACGCCGCACGCTGGGTATTGGTGTCATCAACTACGCCTATTATCTTGCCAAAAATGGCACCAAATATTCAGATCCTACGGCGCTCGGTTTAACCCATCGCACTTTTGAAGCCTTACAGTATTATTTGTTGGTGGCGTCAAATAGACTGGCTAAAGAGCAAGGCGCTTGTCCTGCATTTGGCGATACCACGTATTCACAAGGTATTTTACCGATTGATACGTATAAAGGAGATATTGATGCGATTTGTAATGAGCCGCTACAACTCGACTGGGAAGCGCTGCGTCACGATATCAAAACCCACGGTCTTCGTAACTCAACCTTGACCGCCTTGATGCCATCAGAAACCTCTAGCCAGATTGCTAACGCAACTAATGGCATTGAGCCACCGCGTGGTCTGGTATCTGTCAAAGCATCAAAAGACGGTATTTTAAAACAAGTAGTACCTGAGATTGATAAGCTCAAAGATCAATACGAGCTATTATGGCAAATGCCAAATAACAAAGGTTATTTGAGTCTTGTGGCGATTATGCAAAAATTCATTGACCAAAGCATCTCAGCGAATACCAACTACGACCCGACCAAGTTTGAAGATAGCCGTGTCCCGATGAAGGTGATGATTCAAGACTTGTTGATGGCGTATAAATTGGGCGTTAAGACGCTGTACTATCATAACACCCGTGATGGCGCAAATGATGCCCAAGACGACCTTGAAAATGGCTGTGCTGGCGGCGCTTGTACTTTATAAGAGAGTATTTAGGGATAATACTGATGGATTATCCCTAGTTTTT
>NZ_DAMBOA010000022.1:13730-25678 GCF_032064105.1 Moraxella sp. CTOTU49097
CCCACTTCTTTCATCATCTCCGCGATTTTTAAAATCATATCGGTTTGTTTTTGATTAAAATCCATCGCGCCTTTCACATTGAGATAGCATCGCACTTCAACAAGATACGCGTCTTGCTGAGTGCCAGAGATACGCACTTGATTCCACACACTGTTGGTGTCCGGATGATTGGTGATATAAATTTGTGTTTGCTCCATAAATTCACGTAATTTATCGATGTCGCTATCACGAGAGATATAGAACACTTGCGAAAAATGAAACATGTCGCGCTGCGAGACATTTTCAATGCTCATCGATGAGAAGTTACCATTCGGAATTGTCACCACTGTACGATCAGTGGTGCGCAGACGGGTGGAGCGGATACCGATGTCCTCAACCGTACCTTCTTGCGTGCCAAAGCGGCAGTAGTCGCCCACATTCACAGGCTGGTCAGCAACGACCGACACGCTGCCCACCAAGTTTTCAACCGTTTTTTGTGCCCCCAAGGCCAATGCCACACCACCAATCCCCAATGCGGCAATACCTGTGGTTAAGTCGTAACCTAGATTACCCAAAATCACAATGGTCGCAATCGCAATCAAAATCAATTTTACGACTTTTCTTAGCAGATTTAGGACAGATAGCCGCTCTGGATGATGGTTATTACTGGCATAGTTTTCTGCACGTTTAAAAATCAAATCCAAAATACGTAAAATCAACCATACCATGGATACCCAAGATAAAATATCGGCAAGGTTGGACGCCATATTACGCACAACCAAATTAATACCCACCAAAATCATGGCTTCTTTGATAATCAGCGCCGTCAGCACCATTGCGGCAGGTACGACCACGCGCCCATCAATTGGAAATTGCTTTTCTTTATCTGGGTGGGTCGCTAGATAAATCCGCGTGATAATCATATATAAGATTTGGCTAATTAATAGACAGGCGAGATAAGTCGCTATCATGAGCGCAATGACTGCCCCGATGTGCCCAAGACTATAGCCTTTAATATCTTTCTCAATCCATTGTTTGGGAATATACTTTTCTACCAATGTCGGCTGGGTAACGAGTGATAACGACGCAACTTCTTGCAAGGTTTGTTGTGAAATCAGCCAAATATTGGTGCCGTTAGATTGTTTGACACGCTGCATTAAGATATCGATACTCTTTTTGTCAGCCGCAGGATTGTTGATTTCCCCTACCTTATCGAGATTGGGCGCTAGTTTGTCATCGAGATTGCCGGTAGGGTCATTGCTAATTTGTAGCTGCTCGTTGATGCGTCCGCCGCTATCGAGTGCCGATTTTAAAGATTCGAGCGTGCCACTGGGGTCTTTGGTAGAACTTAAATCCACATAACGGCTGGCGAGCATCCAATCACTTTTTGCCAAGGCTTGAATAAAGCCCTGCACGCTACCGCGCGGGGTGTCACGCCCAAAGGTGTCTTGTGGGGTTGCTGTGCTGCTGGCGCTACTGGCTGATTTGCTGCTATCAGCCGCCCATACAGCGGTGGGTTTGACACTGGTGATAACCATGAGTAAGGCAAACAATGCCATCATAAAACAACGGCGATATAAAGATGGTGCATCAGCATGACGCTGACATTGGTTAAGAGACTTTGACAACTGCATAAACTTCCCAAAATTTGTAAAACGCTCAGACATAATTAGGCTAATAGTTAGGCTAGATGATAACGGCCTTGCTTTATGCTTTAAGAAATCTTAAATTGCAATGCGCTTATTCTGAATAAAGTATTTCGTCTTGTAGGTATAACTGCTAAAATACGCGAATTATTTGATTTTATCAGTTTTAAATTCCAAAAACACTTTTAAATGCATTGAGTTATTATGTTTAATTTACATCCACAACTAGCAAAAGATACTTTTTTGGTGGGCGAATTTCCGTTATCTACTTGCCGCTTGATGAACGACTGTCAATTTCCTTGGTTGATTTTAATTCCGCGTGTACCCGGTATCAAAGAATTATATGAACTATCCGCCAGTGACCAAGCCCAGTTTTTACGTGAATCCAGCTGGCTATCAAGTCAGCTTGCCAAAACTTTTCAAGCCGACAAAATGAACATCGCCGCGCTTGGCAACCAAGTGCCGCAATTGCATTTTCATCATATCGTGCGCTACCAAAATGATATTGCTTGGCCCAATCCAGTATGGGGTAATCCTGCCATCCCTTATACCCCTGAAGTGCTGAGACACATGCAGCAGACACTGATGATGGCACTGCGCGGTCATCGTGATATGCCATTTGATTGGCAAATGAACGTCTAAAAAAAATTTTACCACGAGGCGCGAGGTAGACAAACTAAATTGCGTGAATCCATTCAAGGTCTTTCGACCAATCTAAAAAGTCCGAAATTCATTGAACTGGCGGCATTTTTTATTTTATTGCTTACCTTAACCTCTCTTGATGTACCGCCTATTTATCATACGCTCAGTATTTTGCTGTTGGTAGCAGGCGTTATTGTCACGGCTTTGAGTGTTATCCGGCCCCATCATTATATTACTTCAGCAAGTGTATTAACCTTGATGGCGTTGGCAACGGGTATGTTGCAGTTTAACTATATCCCAAGTCTTGCGTTATGGTTGTTGATTTTAATTCGCTTGATTTTTTCAGACACCAAACATACTGTTTCGTTGGTATTATTAACCGTAGCAGTGGGTCTACTTAGTCTGATATCCGCGCATTTTTTATTACCCGCCATTAGTTTGACCGCCAAGCAAGAAGATATTTTAAATTTTGTCATCGTATTGACTGATATCTTGATTGTTGGTTATCATATTTGTTCTCTGGTGATTCGCTTACGCCAAAAAAATCAAATGCTTGCGCAGCAACAAGCACGGATTGATACCTTGGTCAATGTCACCAATAAATTAACCCGTTTTTTGCCGCCCCAGATTTGGCAACCGATTGTCAAAAATAACACCAAGGTTGAAGTCATTAATCAACGCCGCAAGCTAACTATTTTGTTTTCGGACATTGTTGGCTTTACCGATTTGTCGGATCATATTAGCCCCGACCATTTAGCCAATATTTTAAACACTTATCTTGACCGCATGACCCAAGTTAGCCAAAAATATGGGGCGACCCTCGATAAGTTTTTGGGAGATGGGTTATTGTGCTATTTTGGCGATATCGGTGGTAATGACCGTGATAACGCGATTGCTTGTGCCAGTATGGCAATTGAGATGCGCCGTGAAATGGAAGTGCTGCGCCACCAATGGCGATTACTCGGTTTTGAAGGGCTGCATGTACGTATGGGTATCAATACAGGGTATTGTTATGTCGGTAATTTTGGCAGTCGCAATCGTATGACCTATACCGTGGTTGGAAAAGAAGCGAATTTTGCCTCTCGCCTTGAATCTGCCGCGCAAAACAACCAAATTCTGATGAGTGAAAGTACGTTTAATTTAATTGGTCATGTCCATCATTGCCAAGCCGTGGGGCAATTTAAATTTAAAGGCTTTCAAGATGCCATGAATGTGTGGGAATTGCTTGAACCCAAAAGTGAATCCATGCAACAAACCGATTGGGTGGACTTTAGCTTGCCTGGGTTTAACCTACATTTAAATTTTCATGATATTCGTAATTATGATAAAAATGATATTACTAACCAGCTAAAATCCGCATTGGCGCTTGTTGAAGAAAAGCAAAAATAATGATATTGACGGTTTTGGCTCACCCATTTTTTTTGCTCAGCTATATTTTTAGCTTATCTATGTTGAACCGTTTACATAAGCTAAAAAAGCCGAAGCATTCAGCTTCGGCTTTTTTTATACTATTGAATTAGGCATCAAAAGAAGCCAATGCTTGGTTAAATGTCGCACTTGGGCGCATCACCTGGCTTAGCTTTTGTTGGTCTGGTTGATAGTAACCGCCAATATCTACACCTTGACCTTGAACATCATTTAATTCAGCAACGATTTTGTCTTCATTTTCTGACAACGCTTGAGCCAGTGGCGCAAACTTGGACTTAAGCTCGCTATCTTCCTCTTGGTTTGCCAATTCTTCTGCCCAGTATTTGGCTAGATAATAATGGCTGCCACGGTTGTCGAGCTCACCGGTACGGCGCGATGGTGATTTGTCATTATCCAACAATTTACCCGTCGCCAAGTCTAGGGTTTTTGCCAGTAATTTTATCCGTGGGTTGTTTTCTTTAATCCCCAAGTCTTCTAAAGATACTGCAAGCGCCAGCATCTCGCCGAGTGAATCCCAGCGCAAGTGGTTTTCTTCAACCAACTGCTCGACATGTTTTGGGGCTGAACCGCCTGCCCCTGTCTCATAAAGACCACCGCCTTTCATCAATGGGACGATTGATAGCATTTTAGCTGACGTGCCTAATTCTAGGATTGGGAACAAGTCAGTTAAGTAGTCACGCAAGATGTTACCTGTGACTGAGATGGTGTCCAAACCACGCGCCACACGCTCAAGGGTATAACGCATCGCACGAACTTGGGACATGATTTGAATATCTAGCCCCGTGGTATCATGCTCTTGTAAGTATTTTTTAACTTTTTTGATGAGCTCATTTTCATGTGGGCGGTATGGGTCAAGCCAGAAAATAGCTGGCATGCCTGAGTTACGTGCACGCGTCACTGCCAGTTTTACCCAGTCATGAATTGGCGCATCTTTGACTTGACACATACGCCAAATATCACCTTCTTCAACATTTTGCGACATCAATACCTCGCCTGTCTCAATGTCAGTGATATTGGCAACACCTGCCTCTGGGATTTCAAAAGTTTTGTCGTGAGAACCGTATTCTTCCGCTTTTTGTGCCATCAAACCTACGTTTGGTACGGTACCCATGGTCGCTGGGTCAAAGTTGCCATGCCATTTACAGAAGTTGATGACTTCTTGGTAAATACGGGCAAAGGTCGATTCTGGCATCACCGCTTTACAGTCGTAAGGCTTGCCATCCGCTGCCCACATTTTACCACCGTTACGAATCATCGCTGGCATTGAGGCATCTACAATGACATCATTTGGCGAATAAAAGTTATCGATTCCCTTCGCTGAGTCCACCATCGCCAGTGCGGGGCGATGTTCTTGACAGGCATGCAGGTCACGGACGATTTCTTCACGGATAGTGGTCGGTAGGGTTTCGATTTTTTCGTATAGTCCTGCCATACCGTTGTTAACATTAATACCTAATTCGTCAAAGGTTTTGTTCCATTTTTCGAATGCATCTTTGTAATAAACTCTCACGCAGTGACCAAATACGATAGGATGTGATACCTTCATCATCGTGGCTTTGACGTGTAGAGAGAACAGGATTTTACCTTCGCGGCAATCTTCTAGCTCTTTTTCATAAAACTCAATTAAGGCTTTTTTGCTCATAAACATTGAGTCAATCACTTCACCGTCTTGTAGGGCAACTTCAGGTTTTAGCACCAAAGCTTTGCCACTGTTGGTGATGAGTTCCATTTTGACTTTGCGCGCTTTATCAAGGGTCATTGATTTTTCGCCATGGTAAAAGTCACCTTCATCCATGTGAGAAACGTGGGTTTTTGACCATTGTTTCCACTCGCCCATTGAATGCGGGTGTTTTTTGGCATAGTTTTTTACGGCAGCTGGGGCACGGCGATCGGAGTTACCTTCACGTAATACGGGGTTTACCGCAGAACCTAAACATTTACCATAACGGGCTTTGATGACTTTTTCTTCGTCTGTGGTTGGGTTTTCTGGGTAATTAGGAATGTTGTAGCCTTTGGCTTGTAACTCTTCAATACATTCTTGCAGCTGAGCCACTGAGGCACTGATATTAGGCAATTTGATGATATTGGTGTCTGGGTCTTGGGTCAACCGACCAAGCTCAGCAAGATTGTCGGGCACTTGTTGTTCTGGGGTCAGGTAGTCGGAGAACTCTGCCAATACACGCGCGGCAACGGAAATATCGGTTTTGGTGATTTCAACGCCAGCAGGTTTGGTAAATGTTTCAATGATAGGAAGTAATGAATAAGTCGCCAGTAGCGGTGCTTCGTCAGTTAAAGTATAGATAATATTTGACTTTCCACTAGCCATAGAGAACCTCTTTTATATGAATGTTAATTGAGACACTAGATAATGCATCTAGCAGCGTGAGAAATTTCACAGTAAGTATTACTAATTAGGGGATAAAATGTGATTGACCATTTTAAACGCAAAGTATACGGTTACCGCATAATGAGTCAATAATGTATCTAGGAATACCTATATTTAGGAGAAAAATAATGCAGATGCGACGTATCCCTATCGATTAAGACAATCCCTTTTTTTCCTAGTGTACCACAGTATCACTGTGGCGAATATATCCAATCACTGACAGACACTGTAGCAACGTCGTCAAATGTATAAATTTTTGACTCTCAAAATGCTTGGTGATTCTACTCAGGAGAATTAAAGAGTAAGCTTACGCTGTACTCAAGTCATCTAGCCGTACGTACCAATTTTTCACTCACTTCTTTTTCAATTAGCGCCATCTTGTTATTATCTAAAGGTTGATGCTCGGTGTTGTAGCGCCAGCTATCGGCAGAACGGGTTAGACTGGCAAACCATAAGGCCTTAGTATCAGTCGGCAGTTTGGTAAAAGCCAACTCACTAATCACATTACCTTCATCATCACTGAGCTGACAAGACGCCTCTTTCGCTTTGCTAAGCGCATAGCCGTGATAAGATGACACAATCATCACCACATGAAATACTTGCGGGGGAAGCTTACTTAAAAAAAGCACCATACTTTCTTGGTTTAAGTTGGCATCATTGACCTTTGTGCTTTGATTGTTGTCAGCATCTTCTTTACGGTCATCGATAGCGCTAAATGGCTTTTTGCCCAATAATTCATCGCCTTGATGACGCACGGATTGCGCTTTATCACGGACATTTTTGAACCAAACGGTTTCAATTACCTCGCCATATCGGTTACAAAGTAAGCAGGATAAGTCTATATCTATTGCTTGCGTGCGTTTTTTAAATTTATTGTAAAGCCCCGATTTTGGCATCTGCGTTTGCTGCCATTGCACGGTAAAATACCACTGCTTGAGTACTACATCCATATGCTCGACAGCTATACCTGTCGCCGTTTTATCATCTTCAAGCTGATCGTCTTGGGTAATTGCTAGCTGATGACTTTTTTGCAAAATCTTATCATCAGTCATTGAGTTGATTTTTGGCATTTTGTGTAGCGAATGGTGCAGGGGCGAAGTGCTTGCCACTCCTGCCTCATGGGTGTTTTTATCGGTCAAATTGGGTGAATTGACGGGCGCTAGTATTTCAACCGTTGGCGATGGCGTTGGGTCAGCAAACTGCGCCGAAATAATCTGGTACGTTTCTGTGGTAGTGCTGGGTGTCAGATTATCAGGCGATTTGGCAGCGGTAATAGGTGAATTATCCGTCAAATCACTGTATAAAATCGTGGTTTTTGACTTACTAGGCTGATGTGAGTTGGTGTTGGCACTAGTGGATTCAAGGGTATTATTATCATGTTTCATAAGATTCTCGAAAAATCGGACAAAGTAGTTAATTTGCTTGGGCGTTTGTTAATTATTCGCTTATTGTTTGGACGGTGGGTTGTTGGTCGGGTGTTTGTCGATTGGGCGCTTGGGTTTCAAAGACGGCGATTGATAAAATCTCAGGCTCGATTTTTCGCAGTCCTTTACCAAAACCGCGTAGCCACCATACTAGCTGCGACGTCATGTTCACTGTGGCTGTGATATGCAATCCTTCGTCATCTTCCCAGCTTTGCTGATCGGTTGATAATGGGCTTTCAAGCAAACTTGCCCCCGATAACGGATGAAACAGTAACTGCACTTGCTGTATGGGGGGCTCGTGGTTGTTTTTTTCACTGTCAGGCATGAGCTTTTGGAACAACGGATAATTAAACCCCATCGCGCCTGTATTGATGTAATTGTCTAAATTAAAATCTTTTGGGGTTTGCGCGTCGCTTGCGCTCACTTCCGCACTTTCAAAACGGTGCAAAGCAAATTGGCGCACATCGTCAGACGCTCTGTCAGTTCGCGAGGCAATTAAGTAAATCACCACGCCACGCTGCACAATGGCTAGTGGATTTAAGGTGTATTTTTGCGCTTCCTCTCGCCCGCGCGCTTTATAACAGGCGATGAGTTTTTTATTTTGAAACAATGCGTCATAGACGGCGTCTTTAGCGGCTGGATTGACCGATGGCGGGATGAGCGGTTGATTGGCTGACAGGATACGCACTCTATCGAGCCAAGTGTTTACTACTTTGCTTTCTTTGAGTTGCCGATTCGCTAGGTCAAACCACGGAATCAATTCATCTAAAATAGCCGGCGGTAATAGCTGGGTCAAATTATGGCGCATCATACTAAACGCCACCGCTTGCGACAAATTCATGTGCGGCAAGCTTTGCATCGGTGCGTCTTCACGCCAGCGCCAACCTTGTGGATTGGTGTTGTTTTTTTCAATCGGAAAACGTGTTGCCAAAGCGTTTAAATCTCGCTGAATGGTTCGCAAACTGATATCAAAACCCATTAAATCAAGCTGTTCTTTGATATGGGTTGTACCGAGCCAACGTTTGCGATCCAGCTGTGAGAGGATTTGCCATTGCCGAGCCGTCGTTGCGGTTGCATTGTTGGCAAGCGATTTACTCATGGCAATTCTCCATACGCAGGTAAAAGACAGATAGTTAAAAAACAGCCAGTTAAAAGATATCCAGTTAAAAGACAAACGGTTAAATCATAGCCAGCTAAGCGCCAAAGTCTTATTAAAATTTAAAAAGATTAACGCTAAAAATTAACACCTTGATACCTGCATAATTTATCAAAATTTGGGGCGGTATAGGTGATAAATTATATTAACATGTCATTTTATGTCGTTTATCATCTTTATTGGGTGTTATGGTTATCAGATTGTGTAAGAATCAGCAAAAACGCTCGTCTAGAGGAGCACACCCTTTTTTACCCTTAACTGTAATTTGGTTTGTCCATTAAATAAATTTTTCTCAAGCTCATAAAGTAAATGCACTTTTGACACACTGCGATTGATAGCAGACAAAGCTATCGCGTCAAAGTCAGCATTAAACCAAATCGCTTCGATAGTAAAAGGGACATCGGGATACGACAACCATAATTTTAAATGCCGCTCTTTTAAAACCCGATAATCTTGCACCACAAACACCCCATCAAATATCGGTGCCACAAAACCATGTCCCCAAATAGCCAACGTCTGCAAGCTATCTACAAAATCAACCGTGAATTCACCGGCTGTCAATTCACCATCGCTATATAACGTCTCGGCAAATACCTCATCAGCCACCGCTGCAATTACCTCATCAAACGCTTTACAAAACGGCTCAAAGTTTTTTCGTTTGATTGTCAGACCTGCCGCCATCGCATGCCCGCCAAAGTGGCTAATGAGTTCGGGGTAGGTTTGCGCGACTGATTCAATGGCATCACGGATATGAATGCCTTCAATAGAGCGTGCGGAGCCTTTGATAGTATCATCATCTTCAATCAATGCCGTATCAGCAGGGGCAAACACGATAGCGGGCACATGGTAGCTTTCTTTTAACCTGCCTGCGACGATACCAATCACCCCTTGGTGCCACTCGTCTTGATACAAAATAATACTGCGTTTGCGGTGCGTTACTTGATTTACGGCGCTTTGCTCAGATGGATTCTCAAGCGTCCTTAATACACTATCGGCTTGTTGTCGCATGCCCTGCTCGACTTGGCGGCGCTCTTGATTGAGTTTATCAAGCTGATGCGCAAGCCGCTGTGCCTCCCCCCAATCATCGGTCAGTAGGCAGTCAATGCCAATCCGCATACTATCCATACGACCTGCGGCGTTGATGCGGGGTCCTAAAATAAAACCAAAATCTTGAGCCGTGATGTCGGCTGCTTGCCGACTCGCCTGCTCCAACAATGCCAAAATACCCACACAGCAACGACCTTGCTTGATGGCTTGGATACCTTGGTGCACCAAGATGCGATTATTTTGGTCTAATACGCCCACATCCGCCACCGTACCAAGTGCCACCAAATCAATATAGCGACTCACTTGGGTGGTGGATTTGTTGGCTTGGCGTCTGACTTTGGCAAGATTGCCTAGCACATAAAATGCCACCCCAACCCCTACCAATGATTTACTAGCAAAATCACAGCCCAGCTGATTGGGATTGACCACGGCATCGGCGTTTGGTGTCGCCTGCGTCGTTAGGTGATGATCGGTAATAATCACCGTTAGCCCTTTGGCTTTGGCAAGTTCGACCCCCGCATGGCTAGAGATACCATTATCAACCGTGACAATGACATCAGGATGATAGGTTTCAATACCTAGCACAACAATTTCTGGCGTCAGTCCATAACCGTACTTAAAACGATCGGGCACCAAAAACTCAACCTGCGCGCCCATTTCACGGAGCACCCTTACCATCAGTGCCGTGCTAGTCGCGCCATCACAGTCAAAATCACCCACAATCAGTATTTTTTGCTGCGTATCAATCGCCTCATCAAGCAGCGCCACCGCCTTGGTAATGCCAGTCAGCGAATTTGCAGGTAACATCTTATTAAAGGCGGTGTTTAAATTTGCCACATCTTGCACGCCTCGCCCAGCCAAAATGCGTGCTAATGTCATCGATGTCTGCGCTAACGGCTGTAAATCACGGGGAATATCGTCAATCTTGGTCGCAATAAAACGGGGAGTTACAGTCAACATAAACTTATCATAGTTGTCAAATAAAATAGATAGAACAAACTAGTATAATGATAGTGAATAGGCAAAATTACAACAGCGAAATGATGAAAAACACCTCATCAGCTTTCATAGCCCTTTGTGCGTTTTGCATATCGTAATAATGCCACTACAAACCATTAGCATTTTTTTGCAAAAAGATGCTTATTCATACGTTTACTCTCAGTTATAATCAAACCAAAGAGTCATCACTTACCATTAATGAAACAGTAACATCGACCATTAATGAATAATCATCTCTTGTTGTAAGTGTTTTGCAATACTACCTTTACTATTGATAATTGAAATTTTTTAGAAGGAAAAATTATGTCAGCAGAAAATTCGACCAAAACCATCGACCCAAAACTTGACTTAGAAAAAATCAAACGCGAATGTGAGGCAATGATTAAAAGTAAAGCCAAAATGTCTGCTGTAGCAGCGGTTGTCCCTGTGCCGCTGCTAGACGTTGCGGTTGACGCAGGTCTGTTATCAAAATTGCTACCTGAAATCTCTGCTAAATTTGGTTTAATTGAACCCGCCCAAGCATCGGTAGATTTGAACAACGGCACGCAAATCAACCAACTAAAAGATAAAGCGGTGGATTTGGCAGGGCTAGTGGTGTCGCGCAGTATCGCCAAAAAAACTTTCCAAGGCTTTGGTAGCCGTATTATTGCCAAGCAAGTGACCAAATTTGTACCATTTGGCGGTCAATTAGTGGCAGGTACCATCGGCTATTTGATGTTTAAAAAAATTGCTGAAAATCACATCAATGAATGCTACCAAAAAGCTAAAAAATTACAGCAAGCCAGCTAACTGTTGATACGAAGGCTTGTATTAAAACCCCTTTAGTTACTAGAGGGGTTTTTTATTGAAAAATTCTCAGGCTTTGATGAGCAATGACCAAGCAAAAGTAATAGCTTATGTAACGATATTTTTCTACAATGTATCTTTAAACTATTTTTTTGGGTCAAGTTATGCGTTATACCTGTCAGACATCACTACGTTTTATCAAAAAGCCATTTTTTAATATCCATCCAATCATGCAAAGCGTTTTGGTGATTATTGGCATGTCCATGACTGGTGTTAGCCCTCATGCAGCGGCTAGCGAAGCTGCTAATGGCGAAACTGAATCCACCTTGCCGAGCCTTACTTTTACCACCACGGCAACCAAAACGCCGACGCTTGTCAAGCATACCATCGCCCAAACCACCGTGATTGATGAAGAACAATTACAACGTTATCGCGGTCAAAGCGTGATAGATGTA
>NZ_DAMBOA010000023.1:0-24528 GCF_032064105.1 Moraxella sp. CTOTU49097
ATTTAATAAAAAATGTAGTATAACAATTTACGATAATAAGGAGTAGGACATGGCGTTTAGCGATATGATTGGCAAACAAGTGCCAAGCGTGACTTTTCATACCCAACAGCAAGGTAAATGGGTAGATGTTAGTACAGATGAACTATTCAAAGGCAAAAAAGTCGTATTGTTCGCCTTACCCGGTGCATTTACGCCAACGTGTTCATCACTGCATTTACCGCGCTATAATGAATTGGCAACTGAATTTGCCAAGCTAGGTGTTGATGACATCGTGTGTGTCTCGGTCAACGATACCTTTGTTATGAATGCTTGGGCAAAAGATCAAGACTGTAGCAATGTGACCGTGATTCCAGATGGTAACGGTGAGTTTGCTGAAGCGATGGGACGCCTAATTGATGACTCAGCAATTGGGTTTGGCAAACGTTCATGGCGTTATTCGATGCTGGTCGATGATGGCAAAATCGTCAAAATCTTTGACGAACCCCAAGACAGCGGCAGTGATGACCCGTATGAAGTATCAGATGCCGATACCATGATTAAATATATTGACCCAAACTGGCAAGACAAACCTTCTGTCTCAATTTTTACCAAGCCTGGTTGCCCACATTGTGCCAAAGCCAAAGAAACGTTAACCGAAAAAGGCTTTCAGTTTGAAGAAATTGTACTTGGTAAAGACGCCAGTATCACATCAGTGCGAGCCATTACGGGTCGTGAAACTACCCCACAGGTGTTTATCGGTGGCAAACACATCGGTGGTAATGATGACTTGCAACAATACTTTGCTGATGCAAAATAATGTTTGATTAAATAAAAAAAGACAGTCTAGGCTGTCTTTTTTATTGGCTAGTTAAAATTATTTTCCATCTCTTCAAGTGCCATCATCAAATTCATCACCTGTTCTTCGACTGCTTCAATGTCACTTTTTAATGCCGTCTGCTCATTGAGCAACGTTAACAAATCGGCTTTTCGGCTATCATCATACAGACCTGCATCACCCAGCTTTTCTTCAATTTCACCTAGCTGCGCCATGAATTTTTCTAGTTGCTTTTCCTCGTTTTCGATTTTTTTACGGATAGGCGCGGTGAGTTTACGCTGTTCAGCGGATTTTTTGCGTTGTTCTTCTTTGGATAATGCATTGGTTACGCTAGACGTTTCACGTGAAACATCTGTTTTATGGTCGGCTAATTTTTTGTCTTCGAGCTTTTTATTGTCGCTCGCTTGTTTGGCTTGCTGTTTACGGGTCTGTGATAACCACTGACTATAATAAGCGATGTCATTGTCAAAGATGTTACATTGACCATCATGCACCAAATAAAGCTCATCGCAAACATTGCCTATCATTTCTCGGTCATGTGACACCAGAATGACCGCCCCTTCAAATTCTTGTAAAGCCATGCTCAATGCTTGCCGCATCTCCAAATCTAGGTGGTTGGTCGGCTCGTCTAATACCAAAACATTGGGACGCTGCCATACGATGAGCGCAAGGGTGAGTCTTGCTCGCTCACCGCCAGAGAATAACTTGCTTTTGGTATCAATGCGCTCACCGCGAAAGTCAAAACTACCTAAAAACGCGCGTAAATCAGCGTCTGAGGTTTTGCCTGCGAGACGTTGCAGCATCAGCATGGGTGATGCTTCGCCATCAAGGCTATCCATTTGGTGTTGGTTAAAATACCCTAGTACCAAACTATCTGCGGCTTTACGCGTCCCAGCCAAGATAGGCAACTCACCTACCAAGGCTTTAATGACCGTTGATTTGCCTGCGCCATTCATCCCTAGCAGACCGATACGGCTGTCAGGGGTAATTTGTAGGCGAATGTTCTTAATGAGTGCTAAACCATTGTAACCCACACTGGCATTATCTAGCACCAATAATGGCGATGTTAATTGCACAGGAGATTTGAAACGAAACTGAAACGGATTGTCCGCCATGATAGGCGCTAGCTCCGTCATCCGTTCCAGCTGTTTGACACGGGCTTGCGCTTGTTTGGCTTTGGAGGCTTTGGCTTTAAAACGGCGGATAAAATCTTCAAGGTGGGCACGAGTTTCTTGCTGTTTTTCAAATTGTTGCTGCTGCTGGGCTAGGCGTTCACTGCGGGTACGCACAAAGGTGCTGTAATTGCCTGTATAAAGGGTCATTTGTTGGTTTTCAATGTGCAAGATATTGCTCACCACATTATCCAAAAACGCTTGGTCATGCGAAATCATGAGTAGCGTGCCGTCATAGGCTTTGAGCCATTCTTCAAGCCATAAGATGGCATCTAAATCCAAGTGATTGGTCGGTTCATCAAGCAACAATAAATCCGCTCGGCTCATTAAGGTTTTGGCAAGGTTTAGGCGCATACGCCAGCCCCCTGAAAAACTACTCACAGGTTGGCTTTCTTGGGTGACATTAAACCCAAGTCCTGTCATGATTTGGGAGGCTTTTGCAGGGGTACTATAGCCATGGATATCATCAAAGCGCGCGTGCACATGGGCAAGCTCATCTTCTGACAAGGTATCTGGATGGTTAATCTTATCTTGCAGCTCAAAGTATTCTTTGTCACCACTCAACACAAAATCTATCGCCGACTGGTCAGTGCTTTCAATCTCTTGCGCCATATGACCGATTTGCCAACTGTTGGGAACCGATAGACTGCCTGTATCGAGTGCCAATTCGCCTTCGCCTTTTTGGTTCAATAGCGTCGCAAAAAAACTGGATTTACCTGTGCCATTGTTGCCTGTTAACCCGATTTTCCAACCTGGATGGATTTGCAAATTAACATCTTTAAATAATACCCGCCCATCACGGCGAATACTGGCATCTTTTAGTTCTATCATAATCGGCTCAAAACTCAAAAAATTTGACTAAAATTAAATGGGAAAAATTCTTGATAGTATAAAGCAAGCACCCCATAATAAGAAAAAAGTTTTTATAAGGAATACCCCGATGAGCGATACCATAACTGATAGTATGGTTGATGGCATGACCTTGACCGATAATGCTGCCAAAAAAGTGCGTAACCTACGTGATTCAGAAGGCAATAACGACTTGATGCTGCGGGTATATGTGACGGGTGGTGGCTGTTCAGGTTTTTCGTATGGTTTTAATTTTGAAGAAAACTTGGGCGATGATGATGCTACCTTTAGCAACGATGATGTAGCATTGGTCGTTGATAGTTTGAGCTACCAATATCTACATGGCTCCACCATTGATTATGTGGAAGGATTGGAAGGCTCGCGTTTTACCGTCAACAATCCAAACGCCACCACGACTTGTGGTTGTGGTTCGTCATTTTCTATCTAGCTTTAACTAGTTCGTTTGCATAATTAAAAGGCTTTAGCTTAAATTTTGGGTTAAATATAACCAGCAACTGTTAAGATTAGCCTTTTAATTTTCGTTTATCCTGTATTTTTTATCTTTGAACAAAATCATCTACATTTTTTCAGCGTTTATCAGATTTGATTTGTATCTTTAGCCTTTATCCGTAATAATGGTTTTATCAACAGCGTGCTGACACTTAACCCTGTTATCATCAAGTACCCTAATATTGGTTGCTATTAATTTATTGTTGTTAATTACTTAATGTTAAATGTGTTAATGATTTAAGTTTGTTAGCTAAGCAATGATTATTAAGCAATCTCTATTACTAATTTAATAATACCAAGGAGCCTTATCATGGCTAAATTATCTTTAGACTCACTCAATAACATCGACGGTTTCATTGCAGCTGCATTGGTTGACAGCGAATCAGGTCTAGCCCTTGCCACAACAGGTAATGGTATCGACCTTGAAGTTGCAGCAGCGGGTAACACTGAAGTGGTACGTGCAAAACGTAAAACTTCTAAAGCATTAGGTCTTAACGACAATATCGAAGATATCCTAATTACATTAAGTAAACAATATCACTTAATCCGTCCGCTAGTACGTAACGAAAACCTATTTTTGTACCTAGTACTTGATCGCCAAAAATCAAATCTAGCCATGGCACGTCATGAATTAAAAGGGTTTGAGACTGAATTAGATTTCTCTTAATGCTTTTTTGATTAAAAGTGACAGATGTCAGGTAAAAATTATCGCTTAATTAAATAATGATTAAATAATGGGATAGTTTTTATCATACCCACGGTATTTACTGTGGGTTTTTTACGTTTGGCGATTATCGCAATTGGTAATTTCGTCATCACGATATTTTGATAGTGTTTGTGTAAATTTGGTGGCATAATTTCACACAATTAAAAATAATTCTAGGATAACTATGACCCAAGCGCCTCAAACTTGTATTTCTTTGCAGCTACCTACTTGGCTAACCGCTGAAAACATTCATGGCATGCTACGGGGTATCGAAAAAGAAGGCTTACGTATGAGCCCTGAGGGATATATCGCCACTACCCCACACCCGGCAAAGCTTGGCTCAAAACTCACTCACCCTTTTATCACTACTGACTATGCCGAAAGCTTGTTAGAGCTGATTACTGAGCCAAAACCCACGGTGAAAGAAGCGCTTGATATGCTGCGTGATCTGCATATTGTTGTTCAAAATGCTTTGACCGATGACGAGCTATTTTGGTCGATGTCGATGCCTTGTATGATTTCGGGCGATGAAGATATTTTGCTGGCTGACTATGGTACCTCAAACTCAGGTAGATTAAAAACTCTCTATCGTCACGGTCTAGGCATCCGCTATGGTCGCCGTATGCAGACCATTGCAGGGCTGCATTATAATTTATCATTTGGTGATAATTTATTCACCGCTTGGCAACAGCAGTTAGGTGATACCCAGTCATTAACTGAATTTAAAAATGAAAAATATTTGGGTCTGATTCGTAACTTCAAGCGTCTAAGTGGTATGGTGCTGTACTTGGTTGGTGCAAGTCCTGCCGTGTGCGCGTGCTTTTTAAAGGGTCGCGAGCATCCGCTACAGCCAATGAACGCATCAACTTACTATTTACCCAACGCTACTTCTCTACGTATGGGCAAACTGGGTTACCAAAATAGTGTACAAGATGATTTAGATATCCGCTACAACAGTCTTGATGAATATGTCGCAGGTTTGCGTAATGCCATCCACACGCCGCATCCTAATTTTACCGCGTTGGGACTCGATGATGACAATGGCTATCCCATTCAAATCAATGACCATATTTTACAGATTGAAAACGAGTACTATAGCCCGATTCGACCCAAACAAATTACCCAACCTGGCGAAAACCCCAGTGATGCCTTAGCCAAGCGCGGGATCGCTTATGTTGAACTCCGAGCGATTGACTTAGATCCGTACAGCGAAATCGGTATCAGCTTAAATACCGCCTGTTTTATGGAAATTTTAGCACTGTACTGTCTATTGCTGGACAGTCCTGACTTATTGCCCGAGGAAGATGCCCTACTGGCTCAAAACCAAGAAAAAATTGTCAATCAAGGGCGCGAGCCAAACTTAATGATTGATACAGTAGCTGGGCAAGTCGCATTTAAAGACTGGCTACTACAGCATTTGCTAGGTATGCGTAAGCTATCAGAACTCATGGATGTCACCTATGGTAGCAATGATTACCGCAATGCGTGGCAATCGATGATGGCAAAAGCGCAAAATCCCGACAATACCCTATCAGCACAAGTATTAGCCGATACCGAACGCTTTGATAGTAGCTGGCAGTTTGGTAAGTCACTGGCGCAAATGCATGCCAATCGCTTAAGACATCAAGGATTAGTCCCTGAGCAAATGACTTACTTTGAGCAGCTTGCCAAAGACTCTGTGCGTGAGCAAGCCGATATCGAGCAGAATGACACACAAGATTTTTATGCATATGTGGGTCAATTTCGCTAGTTAGCAAGTGCTAGTAATCAGGTATCGTCGCGCTGATTATTTTATAGGGTTAAATTTCTAAAATTCTAAGCGCTATGGTTTGGCTTATTCTTTTTCACTAAATTGTTTGATGGTTTTTTTATGCGTGATGCTTCATTGACCCACAGCTTGTTAAGTTATCGGGGACTGGCAGGACTATTGACGTTAGCCAGCATTATTGGCATGAGTTTCGCCTATTTTTATTTGCAAGGGGTGGTAAAATTAGACCCATGTCCGCTGTGTATCTTTCAGCGAGTGGGTTTGATTGTGATGGGGATTTTTGCATTTATCGCCTTTTTGCTCAATCCAAAACAAGTTTGGGCAAAGATTTTGTTGATGTCGGGCGCGCTGCTCGGCATTTTGTGGTCAATCGCTGTGGCAATTCGCCATGTATGGATTCAACATCTGCCACCTGACCAAGTCCCCTCATGTGGTCCTGGGTTAGACTATTGGATGGATACCTTACCGATTGCCCAAGTGTTGAAAGAAGTATTTAAAGGTTCTGGCGAGTGTGCGGTGATTGACTGGACGTTTTTAGGCTTTAGTATCCCAGAATTATCATTGGGGTTTTTTAGCATTTTACTGGTAATGATTATTTTGGCGATACGTCAAAGCAATACTCGATAACGCTATCGATCGTGGTTTAAGTGGTTTAAAACCATAAAAAAGGCGATAATCAATCGCCTTTTTTTATTAGCTTTTTTAGTCGCTTTATTCCCATTCAATGGTCGCTGGTGGCTTACTTGAGATATCATACGTCACACGTGATACTTCTTTGATTTCATTCATGATGCGATTAGACACGGTTTCAATCAAATCATACGGCAAATGTGCAAAACGTGCTGTCATAAAGTCGATGGTTTCAACCGCTCGTAATGCAATCACCCACGCATAGCGGCGACCATCACCGACCACGCCCACTGATTTTACAGGTTGGAACACGGCAAATGCTTGTGCGGTTTTGTCATACCAACCAGATTTTTCCAACTCTTGCATAAAGATGGCATCGGCTTGACGCAAAATATCGGCATATTCTTTTTTCACTTCACCCAAGATACGCACGCCTAGACCTGGACCCGGAAAAGGATGACGATAAATCATTTTTTCAGGTAGCCCTAATGTCACGCCGAGCTTACGCACTTCATCTTTAAATAAATCACGTAAGGGTTCAATGAGTTTGAACTGCAAATCGTCTGGCAAGCCACCGACATTGTGGTGCGACTTGATCACATGCGCTTTGCCTTGGTGACTTTTTGCCGATTCAATGACATCGGGGTAAATGGTACCTTGTGCCAAGAATTGAATGCCTTTGCCCTCACCCGACAGTTCACGTGCGGTATCTGCAAACACATCGATAAAGGTTTTGCCAATGATTTTACGTTTGGATTCTGGATCGCTAACGCCGGCTAATGCGGTCAAAAAACGTTCCTCAGCATCCACGCGAATGACTTTAACGCCCATGTTTTCAGCAAAGATTTGCATCACTTGGTCGCCTTCATGGAGCCGTAACAAACCATTATCAACAAACACACAGGTTAGCTGCTCGCCAATCGCTTTGTGAAGCAGTGCGGCTACCACCGAGCTATCAACGCCGCCCGAAAGTCCCAACAACACTTGCTCATCGCCAATTTGTTGTTTTAACTGCGCGACACGCATTTCAATGATGTTATCCGGCGTCCATGCATTGGCACAGCCACAGATTTGGTGCACAAATCGGCTAATCAATGCTTCACCTTGCAGCGTATGGGTCACTTCTGGATGAAACTGCACCCCATAATAATGCTTGCTTTCATTTGCCATCGCAGCAATTGGACAGCTTGGCGTTATCGCAGTCACTTCAAAGCCTGCAGGTAACTCAACAACTTTATCGCCATGACTCATCCAAACGTGTAATTTGTTGGGCTCATCTTCAATGTCTTTAAAGAAGCTATCTTGAGCGGTTTTTTCAATGATAGCAGCGCCAAACTCTTGGTGACTGCTGGCTTCAATTTTGCCACCAAACCGATCTGCCATTGCCTGCATACCATAGCAAATGCCTAGTACCGGCACATTGATATCAAATACGGCGTCATTAATTTTTGGGCTATTTTCTGCATACACGCTCTCTGGACCGCCCGATAAAATAACCCCTTTTGCACCAAAGTCGTGAATGCGCTGTGCGTCAATGTCGTATGGGTACATTTCACAAAATACCCCCGCTTCACGCACGCGGCGCGCAATCAGTTGACTGTACTGTGAACCATAATCCAATACCAAGATACGGTCTTGTTTGATTGAGTTGTTGGATGTTGACATACGAGCCTCTTTAAATTTGGATAAATAGCTTAATTGAACTGATGCTAACAGGTTTCAAAAATTTATGGGTATTGTACCAATTAACGGCTTTATTTGCTGATTTTTATAGCGTGAAAAATAGCTACATAAATGTTTTAAGTAAAAATTTTCCCTAAAAAATTTCTATCATAAACAGTCTTTACTTGGTTTTTTTTGTATCCCTTTCACCAATTGATTATCTTTGTTACACAAACCTCATCTAATAGGCTTTAGGTTTACCAAACTCTATGAAAAAATCGCTGATACTGCTACAGAGTAGACGCAAAAATTTATTATTATGAAAGGGTAATAACTTAAAACGGTTTTACGAAAAATTGATTTTAATTTATGCATTTTAAGTTAACGTCACGTTCAATCGTTTTTCGACAATAAAAATAATAGCCGTACTAAAAATTTTTTAAACACTGGTATGGCTTGGATAAAAAAACTTCAAATGAGGATACAATCATGGTAGATAATATCAATAATTCAGACTTAAACCGCGACCCTATTACTGGTGAACCAGGCTCACATCCAATCGGTACTGCGGTAGGCGGTATGGGTGGTGCTGCTGCAGGTGCAGCTATCGGTGCTATTGGTGGTCCATTAGGTATGTTAATCGGGGGCGCGATTGGTGCCATCGCGGGCGGCGCTGCAGGTCACGCTGCAGGTGAAGCGATTGATCCAACGATTGAAGATACTTATTGGAACGATACCTATTCACAAACCACCTACTATAGAGATGGTTATGATTATGCCACTGACTATCAGCCAGCTTATGCCGTCGGCTACGCAAACCGCGCAAAATACCCAGCGGGTACAACGTTTGACAGTGTAGAATCTGATCTTGAACGTAGCTGGCATGAAGTAAAAGGTAATTCACGTCTTGCATGGGAAGATGCCAAAGAAGCGATTCGTGATGGCTGGGATAGAACAGACGCGCGTATTGCTGGTCAAGAATATTCACCACGTCTTCGTACAGTCGATGGCTATGCAGAAGGTGAAGAAAAAGGTCATCCTGTTGCTACTGGGACAGGTGCATTAGGTGGCGCAGCAGCTGGAGCAGCCGTTGGTTCAGTAGCCGGTCCTGTTGGTACCTTAGTGGGTGGCGCTATTGGCGCGGTAGCAGGTAGCGCGGCAGGTCATGAAGTCGGTGAAGCAGTCAACCCTACTACTGCTGAAGATGCCTACGAAAAACCTCACCCAGTTGCTAGTGGTTCTGGGGCACTAGGTGGCGCCGCAGCCGGTGCAGCCGTTGGTTCAGTAGCAGGTCCTGTTGGTACCTTAGTGGGTGGCGCGATTGGCGCTGTAGCCGGTGGCGCAGCCGGTCATGAAGTCGGTGAAGCAGTTAACCCAACTGAAGCAGGTGAACAACGTAAAGAAGCTAACCCTGTCGCCAGTGGTACAGGTATGGCAGCCGGTGCTGCTACAGGCGCAGCGATTGGTGCTGTAGGTGGTCCAGTAGGTTCATTGGTTGGCGGTGCCATTGGTGCTGTAGCCGGTGCAGCCACAGGTAACGCCGTAGCAAATACGCTTGAAGGTAATACAGAAGAAGATAACTACTGGCGCAATAACTACAATACCACGACTTACTATAGCCAAGGCTATGATTACGATACTGACTATCGCTCAGCGTACGATTATGGTTACCGTGCACGTCATCATTTTAATACAGCCAATGAGTTTGAAAGTGTTGAAAATGACTTACGCAATGATTGGGAACAATTCAAAGGTAACTCACGTTTGACTTGGGACCAAGCTCGCCTAGCAGCACGTGATGCATGGTATCGTATTGAGCGTTAATCTTTCGATTAAGTTAGCTTAACATAAAAAAAGACTTTCATTAATTTGAAAGTCTTTTTTATTTGAACTATTAAAATCCGAGATAAAAAAGCTGGTCTATTAAAGTACCATTTTGATGCCAATACCGATTAAGACTAACCCACCAAAAATTTCAGCCTTACTCTCTAACCATGTACCTGATTTTTTGCCCATAAATACGCCAATAAAGCTAAAAATGCCTGTTACCACGGCAATTACCGCACAGGATGCATAAGGATTGACTGGAATTAAATTTAAGGTAAATCCGGCTGCCATTGCATCAATACTGGTTGCAATCGCTAAAGTAGTCATGGTTTTATGGGTGATGACAACATTGGCATCATTGGCGATATCTAAAGCAATATTGTGCGGGGTTGAATCTTGTGATGTGGCATCTTCATCATCGCCAGATAAGGCTTCATACAGCATTTTTCCACCAAGCCCCACCAAAATAATGCACGCGATCCAAGGCGCCCAATTTGCGATAAATCCTAAGATTGAACGTCCACCGAGATAACCAATCAAAGGCATTAAGCCTTGAAAGACGCCAAAATATACGCCTGCCATAACCGCAATTTTGGTAGTATCTTGGCGGTGTTTGGCACCCAATCCAATCGCTACAGCAAAGGCATCCATCGATAAGGCTATCGCTAGCAGTAATAAGGCAATCATGTGATATCTCTTCTAAAAATTCAAGCTGAAATAAAACCACCTTATTACAACATAAGGTGGTTTCCATTGTATTAAAGTATTAAAACACGACCCTAAAATCGGATTAAATATCTAAGTTAGTCACCGTTAACGCATTCTCCTCAATAAAGGCACGACGCGGCTCTACATCATCCCCCATCAGACACGAGAATAAATGGTCAGCAGCAATCGCATCTTCAATGGTGACTTTTAGCATATGGCGATTTTCTGGATCCATCGTGGTTTCCCATAATTGATCAGCGTTCATCTCCCCCAACCCTTTATAACGCTGAATCGCTAAACCACGGCGCGCATCACTCATAATAAATTGCCATAGATAACCCATGTCTTTGATCGGCAGTTTTTTATCACCTTTAGCGACATAAGCGGTATCTGACAACATGTCTTTCCACTGGCTGGTCAAGCGATGCAAACGGCTATACTCACCTGAACCAATAAATGCGGTATCTAACAAGTATGCGTGTGGCAATTGATGGATAAAAATCGTCACGCGCGGTAGATAATAGGTTTTTTGATGATCGCCTTCTTGCTTGCTAAAGGACTCTAATTCAATTTGTGGCTGTAATCCGTCTGCCGTCACGGCTAGATTCTGCGCTAACGCTTCTACCCAATTTCGCATTTGCGCTTCATCTTCAATCATTGGCATGCTAAGTTTGTTGGTGATTGCCAACGCATCCAATACGGCGCTTGGATATTTGATTTGCAAACGGTTTTTGATGGTCTGAGTTTGGTTATAATCATTAAGCAAGGTTTCTAGCGCTTGCCCTGTGACCGCAGGTGTACCTTCACTCAAATGCAGCTGGGTATCGTCAATGGTTGACGACAATAAATAGGCCTTTAACGCTTCATCGTCTTTGACGTACAATTCTTGGCGACCTTTTTTCACTTTATACAGCGGTGGCTGCGCAATATAAATATGACCACGTTCTAATAACTCTGGGGTTTGACGGAAAAAGAACGTCAGAAGCAAGGTGCGAATATGTGAACCATCCACGTCCGCATCGGTCATAATGATAATTTTGTGATAGCGTAATTTGTCAGGATTGTACTCATCAGGCCCGATGCCTGTACCCAATGCGGTAATCAAGGTACCCACTTCCTGCGACGATAGCATCTTATCAAAACGCGCACGTTCTACGTTTAGAATTTTACCTTTCAGCGGTAAAATCGCCTGCATCTTACGGTTACGCCCTTGTTTGGCAGAACCGCCTGCCGAGTCCCCTTCCACAATGTACAGCTCTGACATCGCAGGGTCTTTTTCTTGGCAATCAGCAAGTTTGCCTGGCAGACCTGCGATATCCAGGGTGGTTTTACGGCGAGTCATTTCACGAGCTTTACGCGCAGCTTCTCGCGCACGGGCGGCATCGATGATTTTACCAGCAATCCCTTTGGCTGCATTGGGATTTTCAAGCAAGTAAGCGCTAAACTTATCGTGCATGGCTGATTCAACCGCTGGTTTGACTTCACTCGATACCAGTTTGTCTTTGGTTTGGCTTGAGAATTTTGGGTCAGGTACTTTGACAGAAATAATCGCGGTTAAACCTTCCCGCGCATCGTCACCTGTTACCGCAACTTTTTCTTTTTTCATCAAGTTTTCGCTATCCATATAGCTATTTAGGCAGCGTGTTAATGCGGAACGAAAACCAGAAAGATGGGTGCCGCCATCTTTTTGCGGGATATTGTTGGTGAAGCTTAATACTTTTTCGTTGTAGCTATCCGTCCATTGCAATGCCACTTCGACACTGATACCGTCATTTTCTTCACTGGTAAAATGAAACACGTCATTTAGCCCAGTTTTGCCCGCATTGATGTAATGAACGAATTCAGATAGACCGCCAACGTGTTCAAACTCATGGCGTTTGTCATCGCGCTCATCCGTCAATACGATGCGTACACCCGAGTTTAAAAACGACAATTCGCGTAAGCGCTTGGCGAGAATTTCAAAATCAAAAATCGTCCCTGTAAAAATATCATCGCTTGGATAAAAACGCACTTGTGTGCCTGTTTGCTGGGTGGATTCAAGCTGCTCGATAGGCGCTACGGGCTCACCATCAGCATACGTTTGGCTATAGTGGTAGCCATCACGCCAGATATCGAGCACCAGTTTTTTTGATAACGCATTAACCACTGACACACCGACACCGTGCAAACCACCTGAGACTTTATAACTGTTGTCGTCAAATTTACCGCCTGCATGCAGTACTGTCATGATAACCTGCGCGGCTGACACCCCTTCTTCTGGATGAATATCGACAGGAATACCGCGTCCATTGTCTTTGACGCTGACCGATTCATCTTCATGGATGATGATGTCAATTTGATCACAGTGACCTGCCAAGGCTTCATCAATGGCGTTATCCACCACTTCAAACACCATATGATGCAAACCTGTGCCGTCATCGGTATCGCCAATATACATACCAGGACGTACACGCACGGCTTCTAAACCACGAAGTACGCGGATACTGTCAGAACCATAGGCTTTATTTTCTTGATGATTTGTTTGGGTAGTAAGGGGTTGTGTCTGATCGGCTACATTCGCAGATGTATCAGTCATGATGACTCCATAAGTTTTGCATGGCAAAAACGTCAGAACATACTCGATTTTACGGTCAAAATCGTTGATTTTTTTCTTAGTTTTTTGGCGAAAAATAAAGGGTTTATTGTAGCAAATTTTAGGGGAAAAGTCACTGAATATCCCTGCTTATGAGAGGCAAAATAGTGATTTAGCTAGGCTAGAAAAGCCGAATTTTAAGTTACATCAGTTTGAAAAAATACTTAATCATTTAAACTTAGTTACTTAAAAATGTTATTGGTTTTTATAGGTGATTTTTAATAGATTGTGTTTCAAGCGGTAATTGTCTAACGCTTCCCTGTTCCACGTGAAACAGTTTAATATTATCCTGCCAAATCTTTTGAATACTCTCGACGATATCTTGGGTGAGACTGGTGATAAACAGCTGTGAATTCACTTGTTTTAAGCCAGTTAATAACAACATAAGCGCGTCATTATCCAATTCCGCTGTGATATCGTCTACCAATACTAAAGGTACTTTATCGACCTGATTGAGTAACGGCAACTGCGATAAGCGAAGCGCCATGACCAATAATTTTTTTTCACCCCGTGACAGCATATCGGTGGCAAGCAATGTCTGCTTGTGTTTATGCCCTGCTGCATCGGTATGCACTAAATCTAGCACAACATTGATATCAGCCCGATGGCATCCCATACGCGTATAGCCAAGCTCGATGTCAGACGCTAGACGATTGGCTAAGGTAATGGCTAACCCAGCTTCAGTATCAAATCCCGGTGTATAACGCAATCGCAATTTTTCGGCATACTGGGGTAAAAATTTTTGCACTTGCGCCAAAAAATGGGGCTGCCATTGTTCAATGATGTGGGCCCTTGCTTGGTGAATTTTTTCTGCATGTTGGCTCAACTGGTAATCCCAAGCGGACAGTTCTTGCTGTTGCAGGCTAGTTAATGAGGCGTTGCCAACATTTTGCTTTAATAAGCTATTGCGTTGTTTTAGTAGACGCTGATAAGACAGCCAATTGGAATGAAATGCTGGTTCCACGTGAAACCCTAACCAATCTAGCATTTCACGCCTTGCTTGACTACCGTCCTCTAGCTGTGCAAGGCTAACAGGCTCAAGCAATAGGGTCGGTAGCAGCTGCGCTAGTGGGCTTTGGGTGACAAGCGACTGCCCATTGAGTCGCAATTGCGTGGTAGCGTCTTGGGATTTGGCAATAGCGACCGTTTGCTCATGATTGAGCCTAGCAAAAACCGTGGTATCGCTAAAACCATGCTCAATATAATGCCTCGGTTGATGATGGCGAAAACTTTTGCCGCGCGATAACAAATAAATGCTTTCTAATAGCGACGTTTTTCCGCTGCCATTTTGACCCAAGAACACATTACAACTGCTGGGTTGTAATTCAATCTTGTGAAGATTGCGAAAATGATGAATAGCTAATTCAATAATTTGCATGATTTATCTACTTGACTACTCATCACTCGATTGAAAAAAATATACCAGTTGACTAAATCCGCATTGGCATAACCACAAACTCGTGTTTGCTATCGTTGACTTGCTGTACCAATACCGAAGCATTGGCTTGGCTCATATTAAAGTCAATTTCGCCTTGCAGTACATTCAGCACATCTAGCAAATAAGCCACATTGAATGATATCTCTAATGGCTCGCCTTGATATTTTACCTCAAGCTGCTCGCTGGCCTCATCTTGCTCAGCATTGCTAGCACGTACCATCAAATTGTTATCACCTGAAAAATCAAAAATCACGCCACGCGATTTCTCGTTACTCAAAATAGCCACGCGGCGAAGCACATTCGCCAGCTGCTCTTGGCTGATACGGGCAATTTTGTTGGTTAATGATGGCATAACGCGGCGATAATCGGGGAACTTACCATCAATTAAACGCGCGGTAAAAGCCACCATGATGGCATTTTTTAGCTGACCTGTGCTATCGACTTCCCCAAAGGGGAGTAAGACTTGTAAAAATTCACGACCGACATTGAGGGTGATGTTATTATCTTGATTCGGTAGCATGCGTTTAAGCTCTGCTAACAAACGTTGTAATTCAAGTACTGCTTTTCTTGGTAAAATTGCAGCCAGTGCCACGCTATCATCACACTCGATCACCGTACGAGCCAATGCCAAGCGGTGACCATCGGTTGATACCGTCGCCAATTGCCGCTCTTTGACTTCAAACAGCATACCGGTGAGATAATAACGCACATCTTGCACCGCCATCGCAAAATGCGTTTTATCTAGCAAATCGACGAGGTCTTCACGGCCCAATTGAATAGGCGTAACTTGTTCCGGCTCACCCAATAGGGGAAAGTCTTGGGCAGGTAAAGTGCTGAGTTTAAAACGACTACTACCGCACACAATTAAACACTGATTGTCGTTACCTACACTGATAGATACGGGTAAACCGTCGGGCAATAATTTTACGATATCTTTGAATTTGTTGGCAGGAACGGTGATTTCACCTGGTTGTTTGCACGCCGATGCTGGCAAATTGAGGGTGGCTTGTAATTCAAGCTCCAAATCTGACGCTACCATCACCAATTGAGAGTCGGTTAACGCCAACTTCATATTCCCCAAAATCACCATGTTATGGCGTTTGTCAGCGGCTTTTGAAATTAAATTAATCGCTTGTAATAACAAATCGCGAGAGATTACTAATTGCATGGCACCGCCTCAAATCAAAATGAATGGTTGTAACAAATGGAAAAATTAAAACTTATTATACGGGGTAATTGAGTAAAAATCTTTTTAATCGAGTTAACAAAATACTAAGTCTGTAACATTAATTTTAATGAGCGATAATCCTTGTCAAACATTAGATCGCTGACACAAAGTTCTTGTACTTTCTCACAAGCGTGCATGACCGTGGTATGGTCTCGACCACCAAATGATTGCCCAATTTCTGTAAAGCTGTTATTGGTTAGTTCACGGGCTAAACTCATAGCCACCTGACGCGGACGAGCGATATGACGTAAACGCTTTTTACCCATCAAGTCTTTGACCGATATATCATAAAACTCAGCAACGACTTTACGAATATTATCCATACTGACCGCTTGTACACGAATGGCAATCAAATCTTTTAACGCCATTTGTACCAGTTCTAAATGAATAGGCTGATTGAGCAAACGGGAAATGGCTAAAACTTTGTTGAGCGCTCCTTCCAACTCTCGCACATTGGCGATGATATGCTGAGCGATAAAAATGGCACACTCTTTTGGCAAATTCACCTCTTGCGCTTTGGATTTTTTTTGCAAAATTTGAATACGGGTTTCTAACTCTGGCGGCTCTAGGGCTACTGCTACCCCCCAAGCCAGACGTGACTTCAAACGTTCGTCAAAATCAGTCAGTGCGCTCGGGTGTTTATCAGACGCCAAAATCACCTGTTTATTTTTGCTCATAAAATCATTGAGCAATAGCAAAAACTGCTCGCTACTTTTTTGTTTGCCGGCAATCACATGAATATCATCAATAATCAATAAATCGGCTTTTTTTATTTTATCTTTGAACTCATCGATTTTCTGTTTTCTTAATGAATTCACCAGCTGGTTAACAAACTTATCTGATGTGAAGTAATAAAAACTTTTGCCTTGCTTTAAAATCTCGTGGGCAATTGCTTGCATCAAATGGGTTTTTCCCAAACCTGTCGCGCCATAAATAAACAGCGGATTATTTTTAGATTGTCCCAAATTGTTAGCAGTCTCTCGGCAAATACTATAAGCGATTTGATTGGATTTTGCGGTTACAAATTGGTCAAACGTGAAGTGCGGATCGATATACTGAAAAGAGCGTTGCTGCTCATTTTTTACCAGCGTCACTTTTTGCTCACCAGGCTCTTGTGTACTAACAGCGTCAGTGATTGCGTTACCCTTATCAATTTGAATCTGCACATGAATCGGTAGGTTTGGCTCAAGCTGGTGTAAAATCGTTTGAATTTGACTTAAATGATTTTTTTCAACATAGCTGGCAAAGTACTGGTTAGGCACATTGACAACCATCGTGTTGTCATGCATCGAGGCAGATAATGGGCGAATCCACATGGTAAAAATATTATCAGGTACTTGATATTTTAATTCGTCAACGCACTTAAGCCATAATGCATCAGCCATAACTTCATTTTCCTAATTCAAGCATCTTCAAAATTGGTGTAATGTATCATAAAACAGCGATTTTACAAATAAAATTGTTGTGGATAATAATGTGGATATAATTGTTGATAAGTTAAAATGGCAAGTTACTAACAAACTATCAACTATTTATATACAGGTTTATCAACATTATAACTAATTGTTTTTTATTATTATTTTATAAAATATCCACTAAAACAGACTTGCTTAATAATAATAAATAATACTTATTTAATATATAATGATAAAAAAATTTTTGTGGATAACTTTTTGCTAAGTTGTATTTGTCATACGAAAATGTTATTTTAGATAAGCAAAATAATTGGCTGTAGCAGTAATTTTAAGAAAGAAATTAATGGGTAAGCTTAGTTATCCTTGACCTATTGGTTAAAATTAAGGATAATACGAGATTAACTGTTTTGAAATTTTGTATTTTAACCGCTATCGGTTAAATGTCACGTAAATTTAGCCAAGGTGAATCGCATGAAACGCACTTTCCAACCAAGCGTAATCAAACGTAAACGTACTCACGGTTTCCGTGCTCGTATGGCTACTAAAAATGGCCGTCAAGTTTTAGCTCGTCGTCGTGCTAAAGGCCGTCATCGTTTAACGGTGTAATGTCTATTTCATTAACTTGATTTAATGTTGATATTAAAACAGGTTATAGTAAAAAGCGATATACTTCTTATATCGCTTTTTTTATTGCTGTACTAATCGTTATCCTAGAAGTCGGTTTATAACTAGCGCTTAGCATACTCCCCTACTCTATTATTTCAGCCTATTTTTACCCTATCTATAAAATCTTTATAGCTTTAGCTTTTATTTTAATGGTGCTTTGGTATTGATTTGGACTTATCCTCATGACTGCAGACAAACCTTTTAAATTTGATAAATCACAGCGGTTGCTAACGCCCAAAGATTTTAAAGCGATGTCGGGTCGTCATACCAAAACTGGTGAAGATCATTCACAGCCTGTTGTGATATTTAAAATTCATCAGCCTAATTTATTGTTCTTTGTAAAATTGGTTTTAGCCGATACTCAAAGACAAACTGCAGTAAATCGGTTGGGTCTTGCGATTACTAAAAAGAAAGTCAAACGTGCCCATGAGCGTAATCGTATTAAGCGATTAACGCGAGAGCATTTTCGGTTACATCAGCACAAGCTTAATGCTCAAGTTGATATTTTGTTAACTATCAAGCAGTTTTCCGATGACATGCCAAATGAAGCAATTGCGCAGCAATTAGCGATGGGCTTTAACTTAATCAACGATAAGATTGGAAAGTTGAAGCGGCGTTAATTTTAGCGGCTGTTCGTAATATCTTTACTCAAATGAAGGTGATAAAAAATCTGGGTTTAATCCATGGATAAATTATTAGCAAAATTTTTGTTGTGTATGATTATATTTTATCAGCGTTTGATTAGCCCATGGTTGGCACCTCATTGCCGGTTTTATCCAACGTGCTCTAGTTATGGTTTAGAGGCCGTAAGATTGCATGGGGGGTACCGGGGTGGATTATTAACAGCCAAGCGTATCGCGCGCTGTCATCCTTGGGGCGGGCATGGGATTGATTTTGTCCCTAAGCCATTATATCGCTACCGCTATCATTATATTGACACACGCCCGTCTTACTTTTTGGTATATGCTTACCACTATCATTAATTGATGTGGCTAATTAAATTATAAAAACTTGTTGCCAGTCTCAAATAGCGTAATCGAGTCAACTATTTATAGAATATCTTTTTTAACTTTTTTTTAGTAGAATGTCTTCTATTTTTTAATTGTTTTTCCTTTATTAGCAACTAGTGATTTCAAGCAATATCATTAGATAGGATAGCTATATATGCAAAAAATTTTACGGACATTGATTATTATCGCAATGTTGATTACGGGTTATTTGCTGATTCTGGCATGGCGGGATGATTATACCAATGTAAATAAACCCGTGGCGACAACCCCAACAACCACAGCCGTCAGTAGTAATGATGTGCCCGTGGCAGGGGCTTCAGCTACGCCAACGGGCGATATTCCCACGGCAACGGCAACCACACCAACCGCCGCTCCCACTACCCAGCAAACGGGCGCACAGCTCATTAGCGTGATGACGGACAAATATGATCTTCGTATTAATCCAGTCGGTGGTGATGTGGTGTACGCGGCGCTTCGAGAGCAGACCCAGACATTAAATAGTAACCAGCCGTTTGTACTCCTTGAAGAAGATAGTAATCGCGTATATGTGGCTCAGTCAGGGTTGATTGGTGCCAATGGTATTGATAATAGCAATGGTCGTGCGACTTTTACCGCGCCTAGTAACCAATTTGTCATGCAGCCCAATCAAGCTGAATTGGTCGTGCCTTTAACTTATCAAAAAGATGGCGTAACTGTCATCAAATCGTATAAGTTTACCAAAGGTCAATATCCTATCAACGTCAGCTATAACATCACCAATAACGGTACGCAGCCTTGGCAAGGACAAATGTATGCGCAGTTAAAACGTGATAATAGCGAAGACCCAGGCAAAGGTGACAAAGGCGCAATTAGCCTATCGACTTACCTAGGTGGGGCATGGGGTACACCAGATCAGCCTTACAACAAACTCAAGTTTGGTAATTTCGATGAGGGTTTAAAAGTCAGCAGTGATAAAGGCTGGATTGGCATTGTACAGCATTATTTTGTCACCGCTTGGATACCAAAGGATTACACAGCGAATTTTTACAGTCGTGAAGCAGGCAAAGATCACATCATCGGGTTTACCAGTAACCCTGTGTCAGTCGCTCCCAACAAGCAAGTGACGTTAACGTCTGCCTTGTATGCAGGTCCAAAAATTCAAACCAACTTAAAGCCTTTGGCAGAGGGGTTAGATAAAACTGTTGATTACGGTATTTTATGGCCGATTTCAAAAGTCCTATTTTGGATTTTGGATAATGTGCATAAAGTATTGGGCAACTGGGGTTGGTCAATTATTGTACTCACTTTATTGGTTAAAATCGCGTTAATGCCAATTGCCAATAAAAGCTATCACTCCATGGCAAAAATGCGTGCAGTGGCACCACGATTGCAAGCCTTGAAAGAAGAATATGGTGATGACCGTATGCGTATGTCACAAGAGATGATGCGCATTTACAAAGAAGAAAAAGTCAACCCAATGGCAGGTTGTTTACCGGTATTGCTGCAAATGCCGATTTTCTTGGCGTTGTATTGGGTACTGGTTGAATCGGTTCAATTACGCCATGCTCCTTGGATTGGTTGGATTCGTGACTTATCATCTATGGATCCATTGTTTATCTTGCCACTGATTATGGGCGCGGCGATGTTTTTCCAGCAGATGCTAAACCCGCAACCGCAAGATCCTATGCAGGCTCGTGTGATGAAGTTTATGCCGATTATTTTCACCGTGTTTATGCTATTCTTCCCAGCGGGTCTCGTGCTTTATTGGACGGTCAACAACTTGTTTAGTATGGCGCAGCAATACTTTATCAATAAAAAAGTTGAGCGTGAGCAAGCGGCAAAAGAGGCAGCACGTAACGTGGTTTAAATCCATTAAACAATTTAATACTTTAATTGCCCTTTAAACAGTTGTTTAAAGGGTTTTTTATGGGCAAAAAATAATCATGTTGTAATCAGTGAGTGGATGTTAAAATATCAGCATTGAGTCAATGCTGACTACCCAAAATGTTAGATTGTAAAAAATTATGTTAAATAACTCTCAGACAGTGCTCACTTCAACGATTGCCGCCATTGCAACACCAATGGGTCGTGGTGGGGTTGGTGTGATACGCCTATCAGGTCCAAACAGTTACCAAATTGCATTGGTATTGACAGGTCGTCAAGCTTTCAAACCGCGATTTGCCCATTTTTGCCGATTTTATGATAGTGATGATACGGTGATTGATGAGGGATTGGTGTTATATTTCCCTGCCCCCCATTCTTTTACGGGTGAAGATGTGATTGAGTTGCAAGGTCACGGTGGTATGATTTTGCAGCAGCAGCTTTTGACCCGTGTGTTTGAATTGGGTGCAAACCAAGCAGTAGCGGGCGAGTTTTCGGCGCGGGCTTTTGACAATGATAAGCTTGATTTGGTACAAGCAGAAGCGATTGCTGATGCCATTGATGCCACCAGTGTGGCTGCCGCAAAAAGTGCCATGCGCTCATTGACCGGTGAGTTTTCACAAAAAATTAATGCGCTGCTTGAGCAGTTAATCCAGCTACGACTGTATGTTGAAGCTGCTATTGATTTCCCAGATGAAGAAGGGGTTGATTTTTTGGCAGATGAACATATCGCCAAGCAATTGCGCCAAGTTTGTGAGCAACTAAACAATGTGTTAGCCACTGCCAAGCAAGGGCAATTACTGCGAGATGGTGTCTCAGTTGTGATTGCCGGGCGACCCAATGCGGGAAAATCTAGCTTGCTCAATCGCTTAGCAGGGCAAGAGCGTGCCATTGTGACCGATATTGCCGGGACAACGCGCGATATTCTACAAGAAACTATTGTGTTAAATGGTCTAACGCTGAATTTGACCGATACTGCTGGGCTGCGCCAAACCGATGATGTTGTTGAACAGGCGGGCATTGAGCGAGCACGACAAGCCATCACCCAAGCTGATTTACTGCTTATGGTGTATGATGCGCACCGCGAGCATGAGCCGTTACGATTGGCGAGCGAATTATTTGGTAGCTTACCCAATGCCAATTCGATATTAATGATTGCCAACAAAATTGATTTATCCGACAATCACCAAAATTTGCCCAAGCAATTTTCATCACAAGCGCAGATTTATCACCCCGTCTATGTGTCTTGTAAATATGGTACAGGGCTTGAGGAATTGGTCAATCAAATCTGTGATAAAGTCGGTTTTCATCCCCCTGAAAATAGCTTGATTGCACGAACCCGCCATCTTGATGCGCTGCGCCGTACCCAAATGGCGCTGCAAGAAGCCGATGAACAACTGCATTTGTTTCATGCCGGTGAATTGGTGGCGGAAAGCCTACGCCAAGCACAGATTAGCCTCAACGAAATCACCGGTGAATTTACCGCCGATGATTTATTGGGTAAGATTTTTGGTAGTTTTTGTATTGGTAAATAAATTAAAAGGTTTAAACTTAGCTAGGAAATCGCATGCACTGTCCATTTTGTAATGCTGAAGATACCAAAGTCATTGATTCAAGACTCGCGGCAGAAGGTGCGCAGGTACGCCGTCGTCGTCAGTGTACCGCGTGCCAAGAGCGATTTACCACCTTTGAAATCATTGAGGCAGTGATGCCCCGTATCATTAAATCCAATGGTCGTATCGAGCCGTATGATGGACAAAAACTGCGTCGCTCAGTGCAGCTACCATTACAAAAACGTCCAATATCGACCGACAACATTGAAGCCATGATTAGCCGTATTGAAAAACAGCTCAGGCAGCTCGGTGAGCGTGAGGTGCCAAGTAAAATTTTAGGTGAAATCGTCATGAAAGAGCTAAGCCAAATTGACGATGTTGCCTACGTTCGATTTGCTAGCGTGTATCGTGATTTTCAAGATATTGAAGCTTTTAAACACATGGTGTCAAACCTCACTACGGACGCCAATAAACAAGAAATTAATCAACGCATCGAAGATTTGACTCACCCACACAAGCTCAAACATCTACAATCCTAAGTTTATTATGACGGCAACTTTATCATCCGCTGAGCGCTATCAGCACCAATACTACATGTCACGCGCCATTGAGCTGGCTAAAAAAGGACGTTTTACCACCCGTCCCAATCCTAATGTCGGCTGCGTCATTGTCAAAGATAATCAAATTATTGGCGAAGGTTTTCACTATCAAGCAGGACAACCCCACGCCGAAGTATTTGCCCTTCGCCAAGCGTATGAGCATGATGCCAAGCAATTGCAAGGTGCGACAGTATATGTCACCCTTGAGCCTTGTAGCCATCATGGACGTACCCCACCCTGTGCTGATGCGCTAATCAAAGCGGGTATCAGCCGTGTTGTGATTGCTGTTGTCGATCCTAATCCTAAAGTCGATGGTGGCGGTATTGCCAAACTGCAGCAGGCGGGTATCGAAGTCATTACCGGCATTTGTGAGCAAGCGGCTTATCAATTAAATGAAGGGTTTTTTAAAGTCATGCGTGGCGGCTTGCCTTTTGTGCGCTTAAAGATAGCGACAAGTTTGGATGGACGCACCGCGATGGCAAATGGCGAGTCAAAATGGATAACCAGTGACCAATCACGCGAGGATGTACAGCGTTTACGAGCGCAGGCAGGGGCGATTATCACGGGTAGCGAAACGATCCTGCAAGACCATCCTGCGCTAAATATCCGTAGTCAGCAATTAGGGGCAAATTTAGACGATATACCACAGCCGCTATTGGTAGTGCTTGATCGTCGTCAACGCATCCAAATGACGGATGCATGGTATCAAAGTCAAATCAACAACCGTCCCGTTTTGCTTATCCAAGACGCAACTATGAGCTTAACCGCCCTACTCACCAGTCTAAAAGACAATTACCAAATCAATGATGTGTTGGTTGAAGCAGGTGCGACGGTCGCTGCTAGTTTCTTACAACAAGGTTTGGTAGATGAATTAGTCGTGTATCAAGCGCCATGCATTTTGGGTAGCAGTGCTAAGCCCATGATTAACTTTACGGCACAGCATATGCACCAACAAATGGTCGCTTCACTAGTTTCACATGAAACAATAGGTGCTGATATCAAACTAACCTATCGCTTTGATAAGTAAATCCACACAATGGACTAAGTAAATCTTGCGCGAAAAACCAGTTAACTTGATATATTCTTTGCTTTTTAAAACTTATCCACATTGTTAGCTAAATTTAATGAAAGCGTTAAAACTACCATTTCTTTTGTGGATAAGTGTTTCACATGAAACAATGATTATACTCAAATTTTACTGTGATACTAGACTATAAGCGTTGTTCCACATGAAACATCGCACAAAACACCCATTACCTATCACAATTATGACCAGTGGATAAGTAGATAAACAAGGTCATAAGTAGTCTATAAGGGTAAGTTATCCACCAAAAGCTACTTCCATCAATTTAATTTTTTGAACGCTTGATGCTCGATTTGAATTAGAGTTGAGTAGCAATTATAATTTAATTATTCTAAATAATATTTTATGTTTGTGATAGTTGTAAAAGTACATTAAAATGCATTGATATCATAAATAA
>NZ_DAMBOA010000024.1:0-21031 GCF_032064105.1 Moraxella sp. CTOTU49097
GCTCTAGCCTTTGCTTATCATTGGCTGAAGCTTTGAATGTTCAACACAACCTAATTTTTCATAAAAAAAGTGATGGCTAGCTACCATCACTTTTTTTGACTTTTGTAAGCCTTCAGCTTGTAAAGATTGAGCGTGCAACGACGGCTAGTCTTCAAGATTTTTTAGCAAGGTACTGACCTGTGCCAAGCGTTTGCGTTTTTGGTGGATATCATGGCTGACAAAGATATCATCGGTTTCAGGTAGCATAAACCAATCTGGGTGGCGAAAAGTGTTTTCAATATCTTGTAAACCACTTTCCCAGTGTTCTTGCATGGTTGAGCCGCTAAACTCGTAGTCTTTATAGCCGCGCTCATAAGTCTTTTTGTGATAAATCAGATGAATCACGTTTTTGACACCCACTTCTGTCATTTCGCGGGCTTTATTGACGCACGATTCTTCAACTTTATCAATTTTGGCATCGTCATCGATGATTTCGAGTAACTCTTTGATAAGGCGCGTATAACGCAGCTTTTGCGCCATAAAGTCAGTGACCATGCGGGTTTTGCTAGAATATTGAATGTCTTTGATGCGCTCATCAATCTCCATCATATTCTCTGGCACCGTGCCCTTGGCATTCCACAAATCCACTTGGAAAACCAATTGCTTGAGGTGCTCTTCATGGCTTAAGATTTCATTGAGCGGCGTGTTGGACACCAATCCGCCATCCCAATAATACTCTCCATCAATCTCAACCGCTGGAAAACCTGGCGGTAGTGCGCCCGATGCGATGAAGTGATCGTAGCGCAGTTCTTCATTTTCATTGCTAAAAATAGCAAAGTTACCATTACGCACATTGACCGCAGACACTGATACTTTCATCCGATTGACGTCATTGACCAGTTTTAAATCACAATAACGCTCCAGGGTCTCGCGCAGCTTGTCGGTGGTATAATAGCTTAAGTGATTGGGGGTGGTGTCATACGGCACAAAATAACGCGGTTTAAAAAAGCCACGCTGTCCTTCAATCATGGTTTGCCAAGCCTCAGCGGTAGATTCCATTACCCGTAGCTGCTGTTTTAAAAAGCCATTTTCAAATATCCAAGGCATAAAATGGCTTACCATGTCAATCTTGCTGAGTTTATCGAGCTCATTGGCCGTTTGACGGTAGACATTCATCCCTGCAGGGGTATAGTTACGATGGGTGATGGTATTCCAAAACCCTTGCAGCGCCGCCAAGCGGTTCTCTGGACGGTTACCTGCGATGATGGCGGTATTGAGCGCGCCGATTGAAATACCTGAGATACGGTCGATTTTGATGCCTTGTTTATGCAGTCCTTCATAAATCCCTGCTTGGTAGGCACCGAGCGCACCGCCACCTTGGAGCAGCAACGATACGCTATCGTACTGTTTGACCAATTCTTTGAGGGGTGGTGTGCCTTGTGGCGTGGGTTGATTGGGGTTTGGGTTTGGTGGCTCTATCGCCTTGAGCGGTGATAAATTATCAGGTGATGGCTTGGATGGTTGCGCAGGTGTGGGGATGGTTTTTCTAGTTGACATAATAATCTCATCATCCATAAGTATAGTGGTTTTTATCTAGTATAGAATATATATCACTCAAGTATTGTAGCAAGATTTTATAGCGACAAAATGATATATGCGTGACTTTTTTGAGGGTTTTGTCATTCATGAACCTTTGATTAAACATCAACATTGCTGCTTAAATATCTATGTTGTATTAAGGTGAATACGCGCAATTTTTAAAAAACTCAATGCTATATTAAAAAAATTGAATCGCCGCTTGATTTTTTAAGACGTTAGCATAATAATAATTATCACTAAAAGATAATGTCTCTCATTTATACTTTAGTTCGTATTTACTCGCTTTCATTGAGTGCTTTATTTTCTATTTTAAAGCTAAACCGTTCGCGAAAGGCAGCAAGATGACCGTATTGACATTTTCTAATGACATGGCACCCGTGCCAGAGTCAATCTCCCCAAAAGCAGCGGCTCAGCCTTTGTTAGACCTGCCTAAACATACCATCGCTTATGTGGAAGAAGTCATTGCCAATCCTGCATTTGGTTTGCAAGACAATCTGGTGAGCCGCCGCCTGCATGATTTGGGATTTTTGCCAAATACAGCGATTAAAATCGTGGCAAAAGGTTTGTTCGGGCGTCCTCCTTTTGCTATTCAATTAGCAGGTGGTGCGCAGTTTAGTTTACGCCGTGATGAGCTCGCTAAGATTAAGTGCCGTAGGGTGTAACAATTTTTGTCACTGTTTAATAGATGTCAGGTTGAGAGATGGCAGGCGTAGCAGATGAATGGCTACGCTTTTTGTTTTTTTAGGGTATAGATAGGGTTGAGTTAGAGGGTTATTATGGCAATCACGTTGGCATTGGTCGGGGCACCAAACTGCGGTAAAACGGCTACCTTTAATGCCTTGACGGGTGCAAAAGCAAAAATTGCCAACTACTCTGGCGTCACAGTGGACAAAAAATTTGCCACGTGGTTGGGCGATCCAGCGGTCACTATCTTAGATTTACCGGGTACTTATAGTTTGCGCACCACCAGTCCTGATGAGCAAGTCACCCGTGAGGTATTGCTCGGTCAACAGGCAGGTGAAAAACCGCTTGATGGCATTATCGCGGTCGCCGATGCGACGAATTTGCGTCTGAGTTTGCGGATGCTACTGGAGCTCAAACAACTGGGCTTGCCCATGATGGTCGCGCTCAATTTATCCGATGTCGCGGCTTCACGCGGGGTGGTGATTGATGAAGATGCACTAGCCGAAGTCTTGGGTATGCCCGTGGTCAAAACCATCGCCATAAAACGTGACGGCACTGCCAAATTGCACCAACTACTCGGTGAGTTTGTGGCGCAGCAAGCCAACCAATCCGCTATCGCGCTGCGTAACGCGCAATATTTTACCCAAGTCGCTGACACCATTGATAACTTAGATGCCACTGTCTTATACCAAGAAGCTGACACGATTATCGCCCATGCGGTACGCGAAAAAGGCGCCCTACCCAATTGGCATGAGCGTTTAGACAGTCTGTTATTGCACCCATTTTGGGGCATGGTAATTTTGCTGATTGTGCTGTTTGTGATGTTCCAAGCGGTGTATTCATGGGCTGCCCCGTTGATGGATGGCTTAGATAGCCTAGTCAATATGCTAGGGACTTGGATTACCGCTCAGCTAGGTTCTGGACTGTTGCAAAGTCTATTAGTGGATGGCGTGCTTGCGGGTGTCGGCGGGGTGATTGTTTTTTTGCCGCAGATTACAATTCTGTTTTTATTTATTTTGGTGTTAGAAGATTCGGGTTATTTGCCACGCGCCGCTTTTTTGCTGGATAATTTATTGGCAAAAACAGGCTTGTCAGGTCGGGCGTTTATCCCGCTGCTTTCAAGTTTTGCCTGTGCCGTACCTTCGGTCATGGCGACTCGCACCATTCCCAATGCCAGCGAGCGCCTTGTCACCATGGCACTGGCACCGATGTTGACCTGTTCAGCACGCTTGCCGATTTATGCATTAATCATCGCCGCCGTGATTCCCGATACCAAAGTATTGGGGCTGTTTAATCTGCAAGGTCTGACTTTGTTTGCGCTCTATCTTGCTGGGATTGTATCAGCCGCTTTGGTCGCCTTGGGGCTTAAATGGATAGCTAAAGTACAAGGTCGCACGAGCTTGACAGCGCTGATGATGGAGCTGCCGACTTATCGCTTGCCCAATGTGCGCCATATTGCGATTAGCCTTTGGGATAAAGTTAAAGCGTTCTTAACACGCGCAGGCACGATTATTTTTTCGTTGTCCGTATTGTTATGGGTATTAGTGACTTTCCCAAAACCGCCTGCCAACGCCACAGGTCCTGCGATTGATTATAGTATTGCCGGTCATCTTGGGCATTGGATTCATCCGCTTTTCGCGCCGATTGGGTTTGATTGGCAAACCTGTATCGCCATGATTCCTGGTATTGCTGCCCGTGAAGTGGTGGTCGCTGCGATGGGTACTGTGTATGCAGTGAGTGGTGATGAAGCGGCGGTGAGTGAAGGCTTAATCCCGATTATCCGCAATCATTGGGGACTCCCAACGGCGTTTGCGTTTTTGGCGTGGTATATCTATGCACCCATGTGTATGGCAACGATTGCCACCATCAAACGAGAGAGCAATTCGGGAAAATATACGGCGATGATTGTGGCGTTTTTATTTGTATTAGCCTATATCGCAGCTTTTATTACTTATCGTGTGACAGGTATACTCATTAATTGATTGGAAGGACTCACTATGAACGCGCAAATGCAGACTTTTATCGTGATGTTGATGGTATTGATGGCGCTAATATATGTGGCAATAAAAGCCAAAAAGCGCTTAACTGGCAAAAATAATAGTTGTGGCGGCTGCGGTAAATGCGGTCATTGATTGAATATTATAATCTTGGTGTTTAGAACTTAGATATTTAGGGCGTATGCGCCACGCCCGTATATTTTTAGCGAACAATTTGCCGTTTAAAATTTACCGTTTAAATGGACAGTTAATCGCCCAAATGTACGTATTTGGCAATCACTTGCTGATGGATGGGAAAATTACCCAGCGTCGCTCCTGCTTTACGATCAGCAAAATAATGTTGCAGCGTTTCAATGACATTTTGGAACGCCAAGTCTTCCCAAGGGATGTCTTCTTCGGCAAACAACGCACATTCTAGGCTCTCGATGCCCACGCCAAATTTGCCATCTTTGAGCGAGCCGATAAACATCACATGAATCTGTCCGATATCGGGTATGTCGTATAGACAATATAGCTCTAATCCACTGCCGATGGCTTCGGCTTCTTCAAAGCATTCACGATTACCCCCATCTTTCATAGTCTCGCCAAGCTCCATAAAGCCTGCGGGCAACGTCCAATAACCATGCCGTGGTTCAATCGCGCGGCGACAGAGCAAAACTTTATCTTCATGGATGAGTAAACAGCCGTTGATGACTTTGGGGTTTTCGTAATGGATGTAGCCACAAGACGGGCACACAATGCGCGGCAGACTGTCCATCGGCGGGATTTTGGTTTCGGCTAGATGACCGCATTGCAGGCAGTAAGGCATGGTATTTTCCTATTCTTTTTATGTTTTGTGAGGTGAAAGTCGTTTTAAGTATGGTAGCATTGATTGCAGGTTTTTACATGATAAAAATGATTTGAGCAGCCGATTATGAGAAAGTTTAGCTTAGTATTTAGCTGGGTATTAAGTTTGGGATTATTAGCAGGTTGTAACGCGCTGCATAGCCAGCCTAATATGCAAAAACCTGTCTCAGCTATGCCAGCTTTACCGCTTGATAGTGATAAAGACGGTGTGGATGATAAAACCGACCAATGTATGAATACACCCCTAAACGTGATAGTTGATAGTGTTGGTTGTCCTTTAGAATACAATTTGCCAAGTGAGAGCATGTTTGAATTTCGAGTTTTTTTTGATAAAAGTTCTGCCACAATAAAACCTTTGTATTTACAAGAATTGCACCATGTGGTGAAAAATAGGCTTAAAAGTCGAAGTGATGTTACAGCTGTCATCATTGCTGGCACTTCTTCTGATGAAGGTGACTTTAAAGCCGAAAAAATGCAGCTATCTAAACAACGTGCGTTACAATTAAAAAATGCGTTTATTCAACTCATCGGTACTGACCCAAATAATACCATCGCAATCGGTTGCGGTGACTATAACGCCATTGCTAATGAGCATAGTGAGAATGGCAGTGCATTAAATCGTCGAATCTATATGCAGTTTGGTAGTGATATCGACAATAGACAATTAGTTTTAGATAAATTCGGTCAACTCAAAGCGCCCTATAAACATTGCGAAATTGCCCATTAAATTTTGATGAATTAAAAAATATGTCCACAACTAGATTTCAAAGTCCTTTACTGAACCAACTGGCAGAGCGTATCGCAAAACTGCCATTCGACCCCACGCCGCAGCCGTATTCGGTACTCATCGCCATTACCAATGAAGCTGAGCCAAAAATTTTGTACTCGTTGCGCGCTTCGGATATGCGAGAACATGCTGGCGAAGTATCATTTGCAGGTGGCAGACGCGAAGACACAGACGATAGCAACCAAGCTACCGCGTTACGAGAAACGCATGAGGAAACCGGTATTCATCCCAGTCAAGTGACTGTGTTGGGCGAACTGCCCCTACAATTTGCCAAAAGCGGTAGACCTGTCAAGCCGATTGTGGGGGTGATACCACCCAGCGTTAACCTTGTGCCAGAGATGTGCGAAATTGCAAGGCTATTTTGGGCAGACTTAGCCACGCTTATTCGCCAGCCGACCATCGATTATGCGTATGATTTGGGTCGGCAAGTGATGGTATCACCCAGCTTTATCATTGATGGCGAGACCGTGTGGGGCTTGACTGGGCGCATCACCGCAAGCCTACTGGAAATGGGATTTGACCGCCAGATTGATTGGTATTTTAATATTCACGATAAATAGCCAATCAACCACAAACTAATTACTGCAGCGCTGTCCATGCTAGCATTTCATCGAGCACGGCTTTGGCATTGCTATTATTTTTGACATTGTCGGCATTAATCATCCCAACCACTGCATACCATTTTCCTGATTTGCCTTGAACATAGCCTGCCATGCTGGTGACATTATCGAGCGTGCCTGTTTTGATCCAAGCATGCCCAATGGCAGGGTTATTTGGCTGGCGCAGTTTGAGCGCTTTGATGGTACCCGACTCGCCTGCCACGCCCAACGAATCACGATATACGGTAAAATTGGGTGAATGATAGGCAAGAGTTAGCAGCGCTAACATACTATTGGGCGCCACGCGGCAATCACGGCATAAACCTGAGGCTCTAGTCATCACAGGGGGCTGTGCTTGGGGCAGCTTTTGTTGCCACCACTGGTGGATGTAGGCAAAGGTTTTTGGATAAGTGCTGATACGCTGCTTGTCGGCATATAGTGGTAGCGACAAGGCGATTTGTTCCGTCATCACATTGTTGGAGTGCTGATTGATGTCTTTGATTTGTTCGTGCAATGGATTGGAGGCGACATAGCCAACCAATTTTGGGGTCAAGGGTTTGCCAAAGTATTTTAGGTATAAGCGAATATACCAAGGTAGCGCTTGCGGTATCGCCTTGGCTTGCTGCATATAGGGCACTGAAGGGTTGGCAAATTCAATATTCCCTGTAAAATTTGGCAAGATTTTTTGCCAGTCGGCGATGATTTGTTGTTTGACCAGCACATCCCCATCAGGAAACGTCAGATAGCGCTTTTGCTCACCACAAAAGGCGGATGCGGTTTGGTGAAAGCTCAATCCTGTGGACGTCAATGTCCCAATCCAATCGTCTTGGTTGCTATTGCAAGGCGCTTGACTGGCTTTAAGTGTTGTAGGCATAGTAAAGTTTGCCAGTGCAGGCTTTAAGTTGACTTGATACGCCGCTACGTCTTTGGGATTAATCGATGGTTTGCTTTGGATTTGCTCAAGATTTGCCGCTTCGTTATAAAGGTCAGATGTGTTCGAAGTAGTAGCCCTGCTATCACTAGCGGATGCCTTAGCAGGTTTGATAGCTGCTATTGCGTTAGGTTTTGCTATTGGCACTAAATCCATTTCCACTGTACCAAAATTGGTCAATAAAGCATTGGGCTGGGCATTATAAGGGCGTAACCCTTTACCATCAAACGCGTTAACATCAAAATCCACCCCTTGAAACTGCTGATTATCGATGATTAAATTGCCTTGCACCTGCTGAATACCCTGTGCTTTAATCATGGCAAGCAGCTGGTACAAGCGCTCGTTTTCCAGTTTTGGGTCGCCACTGCCCTGCACAATCACATCGCCATAAAGCGTGCCTTTCCACACAAAACCATGCTGATACAATTTGGTTTGCCAAACAAAATCTTTGCCCAAACTATCGAGCGCCACGTAAGTGGGAATCAGTTTTTGCGTAGATGCAGGGGTACGTGGCACATCAGCGTTATAACTAAACAAAGCCGTTTGTAGCGCAGTTGACGCTGCATTTTGCGGATTATCCGTTAGCGGTTGTACCACCATACTCATGCTATCGGTCGGAATATTGGCTTGGGCAAGTTTGGCTCTAATCGCTTCAGGTAGCTTACTGACTGGATCGCGCTGCCCCATGACTGCATGGCTTTGCTTGGTCACTGGGTCAGTGGGTATTGGCGGCTGGACTTGTGTGGTATCTGACGTATGACCCACCAAGGACAGACAAGCCATCCCTAGCAACAAACCTGTTTTTAAAGACAATAATTGAGTGGCGCGGGTTTGCAGACCCACGGATTGGCGCGAATTTTTCATAACAACAGCAACAATGTGAAGAATCTATACTAGGTATCGAATCTTATTAGGCAAAAATAAATTAGGCAAAAATAAGCTGCCACCTTATCGCTTTTTGCCATAAAAATCCACCTGATTTCATAGCAAATCGGCTAAAATTAAGGCATTTAGACAAACTGCCGTAGCCTTCTGTTGCAATTCTCTACATTTCAATTTTTAGATATTTGCTAAACTGTCGCCTAATTGCCACATTTCAGTCACTGCTATTGCCGTTTTGGATTTCAATCGAGAACGCTGACTCCAATTGTTTTGGGTGAAAAAATCATTTAGATTAAAGCTGTTTAGATTAAAAAATTATTTAGGTTAAAAAAAATTTATGTTAAACAAATCTATCGCCACCTCTGCCATGACTATAGGTGCTATGAGCCTTGTGCTAGCGTTATCTGCATGCTCAAAAAAAGATGACAAAGCCGTAACCACCACTGCTTCTTCAACGACGACCACCACGTCAACCTCTACGACTACTGCACCTGTGGCGGCTTCCCAAGTCACGCTTAGCGCGCCTGCTAGTGCTGCCGTTACTACCACCGCCTCGTCAACCACGACAACTGTCACCACGCCAGCGACTGCAGAAAAAACCGCCAACGTTAGCAGTGCGCCTACAGTTGCCGCCAATAATGCCGCGGCTGCGACACCCAATCTTGCCCTAAAAGCGGATTTGACTCAGTTATTTAAAACCTTAAACGAGCTTGACCGCAATACCCAAGCCAAACAAGCAGAAATGGCAAAAAAAATGCAAAATGCCAAAACGCCTGCTGACCAACAAGCTTTCTTTAAAGAAGTGGTGGCACAGTTAGACTTGCAAAAAGCCACGCTTAACAAATTAAAATTTAATGACCCCCGTGTCGCACAAACCCGCGATAAAATGGTTGAAAGTATTACCAATAGCCGTGCCGGTACGGCGGCTTTAATTAAAAAACCAACGGCAACTCCAGAGACCAATCCAGAAATTGCTAAGTCGATGGAAAAAGCGCAAAAATCTGCTGAAGAAGCCCGTACCATGTTGATGCAATTAACTGAGGAAGCAGGCATCAAGCCGAAAGGCGCAGACACCGCAGCTAGCAAAAAATAAAGTCATCTTTAAATAAAAAACTCTCATGATGAGAGTTTTTTATGCCGATTAGCTTTTATGACTTCATAAGCCTGCTATGACTGTATCAGGTGGGTAAACAACATGGCAGTCATGATGGCATCATTAAGAGAATTATGGGCAGGTAATCGCGGGATTTGGTATTCTTCTAGCAGTTGATTGAGGTGTGGTAACTGCCCAACTTGGCTGGGGTCATGTCGATGCTGATTTTGTTGATACAAGCGACTGACATCGACAAGTTTATTAGCCAGTTTCACGCCCAAAAACGGTTGGACAATGGCATTTAAAAACGCCATATCCATGTCCACACAGAACCCAATTATGGGACGGTTTTTAAGCATTGGCAATAATTGGGTGAGCATCTCGTCATACGATAAGCCATTGTCGACATCTATCGGTCTTAATCCGTGAATCACAATGGTGTCATCGGTGGGCATCACAGGCGGACGGCATACCAAGGACAGCGCGCTATCGGTATCAATCACAAATCCGTTACTTTCTTTGCGCACCTGTACTGCACCGACACTTAAAATATAATCTTGTTTGGCATTAAGCCCGGTCATTTCTAGGTCTAGGCTCACCCACTCATTGGGGACTTTAGATAGCGGGGTATCAAACAGATAAGCGTATTCCGGCTTGCTGAGTCGCTGTTTTTGTCGCTCAAGTTTTTGACCGCCGAACAGATTTTTGATGCGATGAAACATGGCTTTTCTCTAGGCAATTAACAATATCTATTCAATTAACGATATATGCTCAATTAAAAAATATCTACTTAGTTAAAAAATATCTAGGCGATAATGATGGGTAATAAAGGTTTTAAAATCTTTGACCATCGCCAAACATTCTTTTAACAAGTCTTTTTCCAGTGCTGATAAGTGATTGGGATTTACCGCTCGCGCTGTTCTATCCTGGGTGGTCAATGCCACATCCAGTCGTTTTGCCATAAAAAAATCCAGTGCTTCTGCCAGATTTTGCGCCATGGTGTCATCTAGCACGTGTTGCTGTGCCAGCTGCTGCAGTCGGCTTCTGGTATTGGTGTCAGTGATTTGATATTCCAATGACAAGGCTCGCACGCCATGGACAATCGGGAATATCCCCGCTTTTTTTAGGTCAATATCGGTTTCACTGGCACCGACAAATTTTTGCCACCAACCACTGCTATCGCCAAATTGTAAAATTGGTTTGGCAAAACGGTTGATAAAGTTACTAGTCGCCATATTTTGCGCGCTGACTTGCCAATGTTTTTGCAGCTGCTCAAAGAGCTTAATATCGCCGCAAACAAAATGCGCATCGACTAAGGTCGCAATCCACATCATATCGTCACTACTGCCACTCACATACCATGCGGTGATTTGTTTTTCAAAGGCGGTTGAAGTTTTTCGCCAACGCTCGTTGCTAAGCATAATCTTGCCATCGCAATAGGGATAACCCATGTTCGCCAATGCCTCATTGAACTGCGCGGCATAGCTGGGCAGATTGTCATCTTTAAAACCATTGCGGATAATCAGCGCGTTGTCTTGGTCAGTACGCAAGATTTGTTCACCACGCCCTTCTGAGCCCATCACAAACAGACAAGTATTGTAGAAGGTGATAGCAGGCACAATTAGCTGCCATACCTTGGCAAACACTTGTAAATTCAAGCTTTGCACCATTCGGCTGATAACATGGATTTTGATGCCGCTGGCGTGCTGCTCACGGATAAATTTACCAATCAATTCCACCGCCACCGCAACATCCTCTAGGCTCTGCGCTTGCTCAATACGAGCAACAATAAGATTGGAATGGTTGGTTAAAAAACTCAGTAATTCGGTTTGTCCCAAAATCCCAATAATTTGACCTTGACTGTCAATAATGGGTAAACGGTGAGTACGAGTTTGTAACATGGTCAGCAAGGCTTCACTGACATCTTGCGATTGATGCACCGTATGGATTTTAAAATTAGTAAAGTCCAGCACAGGCGTAGTAGCAAAATCAACTTTTTGCCCAATCGCGCGGCATACATCAGTTTGGGTAAAAATACCGATACGCTCGACATACGCTGCGATGGTGGATTTTTCAACGCCTTGTGCAATGAGTTTGTCACGCTCTGCTTCAGTCATTCGCGCTTGAGACTTAACCAAAATATGCTTGATGTCAAATTGGTTCATCGCCATCGTGGCATCGTATAACGTTGCCGTATCATCGATAAAATGCGGTGGTTTGATATGCTGCCCCAAATTGGCAATCGGTTGATATAGCAGTTTTTGACTTTCACTTTGGGCGAGGCGCGCTTGGTGATGGTTGAGACGCGCAGCGACATCGGCAAACAAGGCATTTTTTAACGTGGGATTTTGCTCAGTGATTGCGCTTAGCACTTGGCCATCGATACGGTACATCAGACTTTGCTGCTGGGTGATAAAGTTGAACACGCCGTTTTGCCTGACCTTGGTATCAAACCAATCGCCTGCATTTAAGGTAGAAATCAACGCATCGCCTTGTAATTGATGAACAAAGCCTTTAAGGATAATAAAAAAATCCCCTTGCCATCCAGTGGGTATAGGCTGTAAGTTGTCCAAATAGACGATTTTACTGTGCTGCTGCAGATGGGTTCGCTGCTGAGCGCTTAGTGTATCAAACGGAGGCTGGTGTAGATGTTGTATGTCCAAAGTCTGTATCGTTGAGCCACTCATATCACCATCCTTGTATTGCGGCTAAAAATAAATCCCATGTCCTATGAGTCCTGTTAGATTATAATCAAAGTTGTCTGAGGCAACAATCATGTTTCAACAAATATCGATGGGTCGTCGTATGTAATTTACACCCGTCAAACATATCAGTATGGGTAAAGGGTAAACAGATGAATTATTTAGGTTTTCTTTGTTTGGGCTTAGGGATTTTGACATTGGTCGCGGGTATGCTATGTTTTTTATTATCTAAAGTCAGTAAGGAGCCGCCTGTCAGGTATAAAACCCAACGCATTGCGATGGTGCTGTTGCCACTGGCAATTGTACTGCTTAGTATCGGACTCAAATTTAGTATGAGTGTGGTGAATCCTGAGAGGTAATTTTTATTAGTTTTAAGGGACTTAACATTTTTTCAATATTAACGTTAATTCATTGCGAGTCTAAATGTACCTACCCTTAACCATAATTATGTTAGGGTTATAAAAAATACTAAAAAATAATTTTTATTTTTCTTATCTATATTGTTGCTTTATGTAACAAAAACTTTTAGTTTTCTAAATATTTGTTAATATCATAAAAGACTTTAGTTCACTCTTTTTAACTAAAATTGGTTAACTAACTCTTTTTATCTAAACTTAGGAGATATATATGAAAATTAAAAAACTCTCAATTGCAACCCTTTCTATTATGTTAATGGCAAGCGGATTGACGGCTTGTGGCGGTAGCGACTCATCTTCATCCAGTACAGGCAATGCGACAAATCCCCCTGTAAACACCAGTTTATCAGAAATTGAACAAGCCAAAGAAATTATTCGTACCGCAAAATTGTTTATTACTGACGCTGATTCAGTCGAAAAAACCTATGCGAATGCCAGTGCTCTATTGACAGACAAACAGCAACAACGTTTCGGTACAGTAATGGACGTGCCTTTCTTCTTACATGAATATATGCGGGAAAATAATCTGACAACCTTAACGGCTGAACAAATCAAAACTTTAACCCAGCGCACCGATAGTTATGACACTTTGTACAGTATACTGGGTGATGTAAGCTTGGTACCAAGTAGCGATTTTAGTATTCGCCGTGGTACAGATGACACACTTAGTGTGAATGGCACCTTAACGCTTAATCAAGATATTTACGAATACGGTTCTGCAGCCAATAATTATAATGAAACTTTATTAACCACAGATACTTACACAGCAAACTTTAATGGTTATAGTGATACCTTGGACAAGGTTCAAAACAACACTTCGACGATTACGGGTGCTTTTGGATTTAATAGTATTACTATAGGTACGGGTGCTGAAACAGTTGTCATAAAAGCCAATCCAACGGCTGGCAAATTTACGGCAAACCTTAGCAAAAATATTGATTATAACTATAACTACGGTCTTGAAGATGCTAAAAACGCAGGTGTGAGCCTAAACAAAGGGGAAGCAAGCTTTAAAAATGTCGTCTTGACTGCCAATAATAATACTGTTGTTGCTGACGAATTATCAGCCAGTGCACTGGATATTACCAATATTGTTAACGGTAAGACCATTAGCCGCACTATACCATATCAATTTAAAGTGGCTGGTCAGTTAAAGATGGCTGTGCCAAAAACTGATGTCGCTATTTCACTGAATGCGACGGCAAAAGATACAGATGTCAAAAACATCTTTACGATTGACGCTAACGGCGATGCGGTCGAACGCAATAACATGACTGTGCCGGTCACTGCATTGATTAGCATCAAAGGTCAAGCGACAGGCGAAAACAATAAAACTATTCCATTAGATTTCCAAGCAACCTTAAATCGTAAAGCCAACAAAGTCATTAGCCTTGATAATTTGGTTGCTACCGTAGAAGGTAAAACACTATACGCATTGGGTACGAGCAATTTTGATGTCAATAATGAGTTATTAAACTCGGAAGTTACTTTCAAACAAAACAAAGCGACGATTACTGTCAAGTTTGACAAAAATAATGATGCTATTAGCACGAATGGTAAACTCGCGGACATCCTTGTTAATGGTAAAGACTATGGCGATTTAATCCAAAATGGCAGTATGATTACTGCTAAATTCACTGATAATAGCTTAATCACACTTTAATACGTGATGATAGTTGCTTTAAAGAGACAGTTTGCTGTCTCTTTTTATTATCTTAATTAAAATAATCTCTTATGACAGTTCGGTGCTCAACTTGAAACTTTTATTTAATGCCAACCGTTCTCAAGCATCTTTGCAACTACTATCTGCATTGCTACTCATATCTTACAGTTTGAACAGTCACGCCCAAGCGGATACCTATGAATCTGAGAAACCTTATAACATTCAGTGGGAAACTGACATTACCAGTTACAGTCCGACTCAGTCGATTGATAGTTTTACCGATGATTGGGATGAGCCTTTAGAAAATGGTGATTTTGCTTATATTCAAGGTCGCAGTGACATCCGCTATTCTACTGACCAAAGCCCCCTAAGCTATGCTTTAAATTACCGTTATGATTATCTTTTATCTTTTAATCCTGCGACTGCTCAAGTGTATTGGGATTATAAAAATAACAAACTACCGTCAGAAAACCGTCGTTATCCATTAACACTTACTGCCGATTATAGTGAGCGCTTAGGGTTTGGTATTGCCAATCAATTTGAACTATCAAAGCAATGGCAGATAACGCCCCAGCTCAATATTTGGCAGGGATTACATGGGTTAACTGGCACTTTAAAGGGGGATTTAACTACCAAAACTGCTTATGATGAACAGCGTAAGCTTGTTGATACGGTAAGCGTAGCAACTATTGATTTGTCTTATCAATATGACAAACCCGCTTTAAAAGAGGATCGTATCGGTTGGCAGCCTAACAAGCCAAATGGTATTGGCTACTCGCTTGACTTACATATAAACGGCAAATTACCGTACGATACCACTTTAACGGTTGATGCTTATGATATCTTAGGAAAAATGTATTGGCACGATATGCCAATGACAGATTATAACTTTAACTACAGCGCCATTGGGCGTCCACCGTACACGCTAGAAGGACAGCTTAGCAAAAAAGACTTGATGCAAAACTTACCTTGGCATGTTCAAACTGCCATTGAAAAACGCTTTACGCCGGCTTGGTCGCTTGGTTTATATAGTGAGTTTAATGAGGTAACTAATTTACACCAACTAGTGCTAACGCATCATACCCAATTTAAACATACGCCATTGGCAATGACTGGCTTACTAGAACCCCAAACTAAAGCTATCGGTCTGCAAATCAAGCATAAAGACTTTGGCATAAGTTATCTAGCCGATGACTTAAACATGAATGACGCCAAACGCGTCGCACTCAATTTTTTTGTACGACACGATTGGTAATCTCTACTGAACGGATTTTAACATCACAAGGATAGCAAGGGGGTTGATTGCGAGGGGTTGTTATACCACTAATAAAAAGGTCAGCCTAATATAAGCTGACCTTTAACCTAAATTAACCTAAATTCAAAACAATTAAGCGGGCTTGACAGCGACTAGCACACGGATACTATCAGGGATTAAGGATAAATGACCTAGGGCATGTAAGCCTTGTTCTTGCAAACGCTTTAATTGATTGATTTCTGCGTCTCGTACATTCGGATTGATGGATTGCAAATATTGCAAGCGCTCCACTTCACGCTCATAGCGCTGATTAAATACCTCTTTGGCTTGCTCACTTATCGCAGGTAATTGCTGGTTTGCCAATGCTACTGCCTGCTCATAGCGCACTTCGATGATGTCTTTACGCGCTTTAATGACTTGACGCGCACGGGTTTTATCCAAGCGATGAATATGCGACACAATCATATCAGGCGCGATTTTATCGCTAAAATCAGTCCCTTGCTGGCTTAAAAATATCCGAATGAGCGGCTTTGGCAAAAATGCGGGTAAATTAAGTAGCTTTGGTGCAATCGCTTCAACACGAAAATTAACTTCGACCAAGACCAGTCCTTCAGGCATGGCATTACTTTGTAAAGTTGCAACCGTGGTATTACCAAACGTGCCTGCGTTGACCGTTTCAAAGATACTTTGCATCAAAGGATGCTCATAAGTCATAAATTCCATGTCTTCGCGTAGTAACGCTTGGTCACGCTCAAAGGTCAAGGTCATGCCATCTTCAGGCACTGCCAGTCCTTGCACTTGCACTTCATCGCTCGGATGCAGCATCAATGAGCCATCACGCTGTCCACTATATTCCATATTGATGGACGACATAAAGCGTTCAAACAAACGTGGCAACATGTGGGTATCATCAAAATCACGCATGGTGTAAGCGATTTTACTGGCGACACGCGGGCGACAGGAATTGTATTCAAGTAATCTGTCACGCCCTGCTTGCATGGCTGCTTCTAATGCAATACGCTGGGAGTTGCCTTCTTCAATCAACTGATCTAACGTAATTTCTTGACCCTCATCTTCGACTTTTTGCCCTTCAAGCAGCGGTTTTAAATCCACAATAAACTGCTCTTGAACGGTTTGCGCCGTGGGTGAGATTTGGTTAAAAATATTTAGCGCTTCGTTATACCAACGGTACATACGTTCAGTCGCCGTGCCTTCGACAAAAGGCACATGAATGGTAATCTCGTTTTGCTGGCCAATCCGATCGAGACGACCAATACGTTGCTCTAATGTATCAGGATTGGCGGGCAAATCAAACAACACCAAATCACTGGCAAACTGAAAATTACGCCCTTCAGAGCCAATTTCAGACGCCAACAATACTTGCGCGCCTTCAATATCGGCAAAATACGCAGCCGCTTGGTCGCGCTCCAGTAGGGTCATTTGCTCAGTAAAAATCGCGGTTTTAATGCCTGCATGCAATCGTAACACTGCCTCTAAACTCTCAACCGTTGCCCCACTGCGCGCAATCAGCAGCACCTTTTGATGTTTTAAGGTGTTTTTAAGCAAATCAACCAGCCAAGGCACCCGCGGGTCTTGTTCCAGCCAACTGCCATCGGGCTGTAACTCTTCTGGCCATAATTGTTCGCGCAATTTACCTTGGGTGTGATAACTGTCTTGCCAACTTATCGGTAGCGGCAGTGGGTACGCCATTGAGCGCCGACCTTTGAAGCCAGAAATAAGCTCAGACACGCTCTCACGGGTGTTGCGAAATAGCACACGACCAGTACCATGACGATCTAACAATTCATTGATGGCGCGCGCACGACCTTGCTCGTCATCACTGATGTCATGACCTAACAACTGCGCTAATGCTGATTTTTGGTTATCTGACAGCGATTGGTCACTCAATAACACTTCAGCAATTGCGGCGGTTTGCGCAAAATTTTCTTCTGCATCGATAAAGTCGTCTAAATCATTAAAACGATTGGGGTCTAACAATCGTAACCGCGCAAAATGGCTTTCTAAACCTAACTGCTCAGGGGTTGCTGTGAGCAACAAAACACCTGCGGTTTGTTCGGCCAAATCTTCAACCAAATCGTATTTGTCATTGCCCCCTTGCTCACTGTCCCAATGCAGATGGTGCGCTTCATCCACAACCAGCAAATCAAACCCCGCTTCCAAGGCTTTTTCATGCAAATCTTCATGGTCAAGTAGCAAATCGATACTGGCAATAATCAACTGCTCAGTCGTAAAAGGATTTTGCTCAGGGTCATGCTCTGCAATCGCTGCGGTTCTGACCAAATCAAAAATCGCAAACTCCAGATTAAAACGGCGACGCATCTCAATCATCCATTGGTACTGCAAACTATCAGGTACCAAAATCAAAACACGTTCAGATTTGCCGGTGATTAATTGCTGATGAATAATGAGACCCGCTTCAATCGTCTTGCCAAGCCCTACCTCATCGGCAAGCAGGACACGCGGTGCGATACGTTTACCTACTTCATGGGCGATATACAGCTGATGCTCAATAATATCGACACGTGCGCCCATCAAGCCTCTTAGTGGATGAGATGCCAAATAGGCTTGGGTACGCAGTAGCTCTTGGCGCAGTTCGTACCAATCATTTTGGTGGATACGACTGGCGAGCAAGCGCTCAAGTGGTTTTGCCAAATTAATGTTAGCCGCAAGACGCGTTTCCATAATCGCACGGTCATGACCTTCAACCGAGTATTTATAGACGCCATTGGTTTCTTCAAAATCGCTGACCACATACGATGCGCCATCTTGGTCTTGTATGGTATCCCCTGCTTTGAAGGTCACACGCGACAAAGGCGCCGATGTCTTGGCATACACACGCGTTTCTTCACTTTGCGGGAACAAAATATGCACGCAGCGTTCATCAACGAGCACGACGACGCCCAGCCCCAATTCATTCTCTGTATCCGACAGATAACGTTGTCCAATCGCAAAATCAGTCATACCGCTTAACCATGCTTCCAAATTAGAAATTTAAATGATGAAAAGTAAAACTGTTTATGATAGCAAAAATTACATTTTCAAGTGAATGATTTTGTTGATAGCGGCTGTTTACTCATTCATCATTCTCTATCAACGGACTGACGACTGGCATGGCTTCGGTCATGAGCGCTTGTGTGAGCATCTCAATATTATACACCGCGTGACCTTTTACCGTATTTTCAAAGTAAATATACAAAGTATCAAAATTGGCTTGTTGATTGGCAATGGTCTTTGCCCAAGCCTGCATTTCTGCATCACTGTATCGATAATCATGCCGCTCGGCTGCCGAATGGGCATCCCACCAGTCTAAGTTTTGCCCATGCATGCGTAAATAACCGATGCGGCTAGTAAATAACAGCCGACTGGGCGGTAAACCATGGATATTTGGATAGTCCACACTACACCAAATCAAATTTTGCTGCTGAAAACTGGCATAAACTTGCGGGATATGCCAGCTTTGGTGGCGAAACTCTATCGCCAATGGTAACCCATCAAACCAACTGGTCAAGGTTGCCAAATACTGACGATGCGCCACCGTTCTATCAAAACCATGCGGAAATTGAATCAATAACGCAGCCAAGCAATCTGCCGCTAAAATAGGTTCAATCGCCTGCAAAAAAGCTTGCGCGGTCTCTGCAGTGGCGGTTAATCGGTGGGTAAAATCTTGGTGAATCTTAATCGAAAATTTTAGCTGCCCATTGGATTTTTTGAGCATACCTTCATACGCTTTTCGACCTAAAGGCGCATAGAAGCTACTATTGATTTCAACAGTGGCATAATGACGACTATACTCGGTTAAAAATTCGGTTTTTTTGGTGTCAGCAGGATATAGGATCCCCAAAAAATCCGTATCACTGTATCCACCCGTTCCGATATAGATGCTCATAGAAAATTGGTCTACTCAATTGCAAAATTAACCCATCATTGATTAATAGAAATTAATAAAAGTCGTATATAACGCCATCATCCATAACAAAAATAGCATCGTCAAGGCTAATAGCTGCGCGGCAGAACCTACATCTTTACCCATCTTTGCCAATGGATGACGTTCTGTCGATGTATGGTCAATCGACGCTTCAATACCGGTATTAAACAACTCAACGATAAGAGAAAAAAACGATGAAAACACCAGTATCATTTTAATCGGCATCATAAAAGGTAAAAAAATCAGCGCAACTAATAAAATGCTATTGAGCCATGCAACCTGTCGAAAAGCCGCTTCATTTTGATACGCCGCAACCAAACCATCTTTCGAGTAACCTGCGGCATTGATGATACGTTTGAGACCCGTTTTTCCCTTGGTCTGCGCCGCATATCCTTCTAAATGGCTAGCAAATTTATTAGGACGCTGATTTGAACTAGGTGATGTCATGGTGGTCATTGGGTTATAAAAAATTTTCTCATTCTAACATAGATTAATCCCAGAATTTTCACAATATCTACTGCCGCGAGCATTGATATCCCTTGATAAACAAGCTTTAAATTATGAGAATTTAAGTGCAAATAAAATCTATAAATATTGATTGCCATTTTAATGATAATGGCATAAATTCTAAGCCTTCTGCTATTTTTTGCAGCCACCACTCCACCTTGCAATTTTTAGTTAGTGTTGTCACCTTATTTGATGAAAAATCTATGATGAAATTACGCGCCACTTGCCAACTCGATTATCACTTTTCTCAGCCAACCCCTGCAGTGTTCCTATTACGACCGCAATCAGGGTTAGCACAGCAGATCACTCAAGAAGAATGGCAAGTCACGCCACCCTTACCAGTTACAAGCTATAACGACAATTTTGGTAACTTATGTGACAGGGTTTTATTTCCAATGGGGGATTACCAAGTTAGCCTAACAGTTGAACTCTATACTAGCGAATGGATAGACGTCGCACCCGGTATGCCAAAAACACCGATTGAGCAGCTGCCTTCAGATACGATGGTATATTTGTTACCCAGTCGCTATTGTCTGCCAGAATTTCTACTTCAAGAAGCCCAAATGATAACCCAAGATTTTGCCGACGGTTATGACAAAGCAGCGGCAATTTGCGCCTATATTCATCAAAACTTTACTTATCAATATGGGAGTAGTACAGCAGAGACCACAGCACTAGACACGTGGCAACATAAAAAAGGCGTTTGTCGTGATTTTGCCCATTTGGGTATTAGCCTGTCGCGGGCATTAGATATGCCGGCTCGAATGGTGGTTGGCTACTTATATCAACTTGACCCAATGGACTTACATGCGTGGTATGAGGTTTTTATTGGCGATCGGTGGTACACATTTGACGCCACGCAATCTGCGCCAAAAGGCGGTCGTGCGATCCTAGGTTATGGAAGGGATGCTGCGGATGTTGCTTTTGCGACTTTTTTCGCGCCATTTGAATTAAAAGATATGAAAGTTAACGTTGAAAAAATCGATTAATTTTGGCATAAACATTTGAGATTGAAGCCTTGGTTAGAAGGCTTTAATGCCAATTTTTGACATCAAGATGCAAAACTTCCTTGGGAATTTCAAAGACCAATAAAAACACCCCCTTACTGTTGTAAGGGGGTGTTTTTGGGATAGGGAGCTGACGAT
>NZ_DAMBOA010000025.1:0-20911 GCF_032064105.1 Moraxella sp. CTOTU49097
ATTGTATTATACCAATTTAATGAACTTTTGTGTGTTTATTCGTGCAAAGGTTTCTATTGTTAAAACGTAACTAAACATAAAAAAGTATAAATACCACATATAAACAGATGCAAAAGCATAGGATATAAGGTTGTCTGTTTGTTAACGGATAAAAATTTTTTGCTAGCTTTGGTTTAAAAGATAATTAGCAAATTTTTAAGCACTCTTTTTTTAACCACTTATATCTTTAACCACCCATAAAAAAACAGTGGTCATAGCCACTGTCTTTACACGCCCCGATCAAAATTAGGCACGGTTTTTGAATTTCTGTAAGGTTTGCAATTGTGCCAAAGATTCTGCCAATGCTGCCAAAGCCGCAGAGGTGTCGATATCAGCTTTTTGATTTTGCAAGGTTTGTTCTGCATGACGACGTGCTTCCAAAATTTTGGCTTCATCTAAGTCATTCGCACGTACTGCTGTGTCTGCCAATACCGTCACTAAATGCGGTTGTACTTCTAAAACACCACCTGATACATACACCATTTCATCATTGCCATTGCTAGTTTTGATCTGCATGGTACCTGGTTTTAATAGCGTAATAAAAGGAATATGTCCTGGCAAAATACCGACTTCACCTTCTACACCAGTAGCAATTAACATACTAATCTCACCAGAGTAGATAGTTTCTTTCGCACTGACGACATTACATTGTAAAGTTGCCACAGTTCTCTCCTATGGTATTGCAAAATTAGGTTGATAAAACCCTGTTAATATAGTTTAAATTAACAGGGTTTGATTGAGAAATTAGCCGCGTAGTTTTTCTGCTGCAGCAACCACTTCTTCAATACCACCTTTCATGTAGAATGCTTGTTCTGGCAAGTCATCATACTCACCATTCAAGATTGCTTTAAAGCTTTGAATGGTTTCACGGATTGGTACATATTTACCTGGTGAGCCAGTGAATACCTCTGCAACGTGGAAAGGTTGTGACAAGAAACGTTGGATTTTACGTGCACGGTACACTACTAATTTATCGTCTTCTGATAATTCGTCCATACCCAAAATCGCAATAATGTCTTTCAACTCTTTAAAGCGTTGTAACACTTCTTGGACACCACGAGCAACAGCATAGTGCTCTTCACCAATGACCAGAGGGTCTAACTGACGCGACGTTGAGTCAAGTGGGTCAACCGCTGGGTAAATACCTTGTGAGGCAATATCACGGCTCAATACCACTGTTGCGTCTAAGTGAGCAAAGGTTGTCGCAGGTGATGGGTCAGTCAAGTCATCGGCAGGAACATATACCGCTTGAACAGAAGTAATAGAACCTGATTGGGTTGAAGTAATACGTTCTTGTAGTACACCCATCTCTTCTGCAAGCGTTGGCTGATAGCCTACCGCAGATGGCATACGACCTAATAATGCTGATACTTCAGTACCCGCTAGCGTATAACGATAAATATTGTCAACGAACAATAATACGTCACGACCTTTACCGTTTTCATCTTTTTCGTCACGGAAGTATTCCGCCATAGTCAAACCTGTCAGGGCAACACGTAAACGGTTTCCTGGTGGCTCATTCATCTGACCATACACCATCGCAACTTTATCAAGTACGTTTGAGTCTTTCATCTCGTGGTAGAAGTCATTACCTTCACGAGTGCGCTCACCTACACCAGCAAATACAGATAAACCTGAGTGTGCTTTTGCGATGTTATTGATAAGTTCCATCATGTTAACGGTTTTACCAACACCCGCACCACCGAACAGACCGACTTTACCACCTTTAGCAAATGGGCATAGTAAGTCAATTACTTTGATACCCGTTTCTAAAAGTTCAGTAGAGTTCGATTGTTCATCATAGCTTGGCGCTTCACGGTGAATAGCCCAAGTGTTGCTATGCTCTACCGGACCTGCTTCGTCGATTGGGCGTCCTAAAACGTCCATGATACGACCTAGGGTACCTTTACCCACAGGTACAGAGATTGGTGCGCCAGTATTGCTAACTGGTAGACCACGTTTTAGACCTTCAGTAGAACCCATGGCAATAGTACGTACGATACCATCACCCAATTGTTGTTGTACTTCTAATGTAGTTTCTGTGCCTTCAACTTTTAAGGCATCATAAATTCTTGGTACGCTTTGACGGTCAAATTCAACGTCAATAACCGCGCCAATAATCTGTACAATACGACCGCTACTCATTACGCTCTCCTTGAATGTAGGTCAATTATGAAACAGCAGCAGCACCGCCAACGATTTCCGAAATTTCTCGGGTAATCGCCGCTTGACGCAGCTTGTTGTAAACCAATTGTAATTCGTTAATTAAGTTACCTGCGTTATCCGTTGCTGCTTTCATAGCAACCATACGTGCAGACTGTTCAGAAGCAATATTTTCTACCACACCTTGATAGACGATTGATTCAACATAACGTCCCATCAAACCATCAAGCAGCTCTTTGGTAGTTGGCTCATAGATGTAATCCCAGCTGTGTTCACGATTTGCCATCGTTTCATCAACCAAAGACTCAGCCGCAATCGGTACTAAGCGTTGCACACTAGGATTTTGGGTCATGGCATTAACGAATTCGTTATATACCATGTAAATCTCATCAATTTCGCCACGATTATACGCATCAAGCATTACTTGAACTGGCACACTAAGTTGCTCAAAGCTTGGGTTGTCACCGTAGTGAGTTTCCGCAGCAATCACCGTACCACCGAATGTTTTAAAGAAGCTCACGCCTTTTTGACCAATCACCGCAAAACGCGTTTCAACCGATTGATTTTTTTGTTGTTTAACGTGCTGCATCAATTTTTTGAATAAGTTGATATTCAAACCACCTGCAAGACCACGGTCAGAACTGACTACAATATAGCCAACACGATTAACCGCACGAGGTACTAGGTAAGGATGTTTGTAGTCTGGTGAAGCTTTAACTAGATGAGAAACCACTCGACGCATGCTATCAGCATAAGGACGACCTAGTTGCATACGTTCTTGGGCACGTCGCATCTTACTCGCTGCAACCATTTGCATGGCGCGAGTAATTTTCTGGGTACTTTTAATACTAGCAACTTTTGCTCGAATTTCTTTTAAACTTGCCATAAATAATCCATACAGCCATGTTTAGTTTCAGTCCACGCCCATTGATGTAACATGGACGAAATTTGGAAAAATGAACAAAGTAATCATAACCCCTTTGTTCATTTGTTCTATGACAATGCAGTTCTAAAATTTCACTGAATTTTAGAATGAATGATTTTGCTTATAGTTTTCAATCGCTGATTTGAATTGGTTTGCGATATCATCATTATAGTTGGCAGTGTTATCAATGTCTGCCATAAAATCACCATGTTGGTCACGTAGGTAACGTAACAAACCTGCTTCAAATGCACCCACTTTGTTCACGGGAACATCGGCTAGATAGCCTTCGTTAGAGGCATAAATTACCGCAGCTTGTTCAGCGATGCTCATTGGTGCGTATTGATTTTGTTTCATCAATTCAGTCACACGTTGACCATGGTCAAGCTGTTTACGGGTTGCATCATCTAGGTCAGAAGCAAACTGTGCAAATGCTGCCAATTCACGGTACTGTGCCAATGCGGTACGGATACCACCTGACAATTTTTTGATGATTTTAGTTTGCGCTGCACCACCAACACGAGAAACTGAAATACCCGCATTCACCGCTGGACGGATACCTGAGTTAAACAAGCTTGACTCTAGGAAGATCTGACCGTCAGTGATTGAAATCACGTTGGTTGGTACGAATGCTGATACGTCCCCTGCTTGGGTTTCAATAATTGGCAAGGCAGTTAATGAACCTGTTTTACCTGTTACAGCACCGTTGGTGAATTTTTCTACATACTCAGCGTTTACACGTGAAGCGCGCTCTAATAGGCGTGAGTGAAGGTAGAATACATCACCTGGGTAAGCTTCACGTCCTGGTGGACGACGTAAAAGCAATGAAATTTGACGATAAGCTACGGCTTGTTTTGATAAGTCATCATAAATGATAAGCGCATCTTCACCGCGGTCACGGAAGTATTCACCCATAGTACAACCAGAGTATGGCGCGATGTACTGCAGCGCTGCAGGTTCAGAAGCAGATGCAACCACAACCGTTGTATAAGCTAGTGCGCCTGTTTCTTCTAGTTTACGTACCACGTTTGCGATGGTTGAACGTTTTTGACCAACCGCTACGTAGACACATTTAATGCCCGAGTGTTTTTGCGCGATGATCGCATCGATCGCCATGGCTGTTTTACCAGTTTGGCGGTCACCAATGATAAGCTCACGTTGACCACGTCCGATTGGAATCATGGTATCAACAGCTTTATAACCTGTCATTACTGGCTCATCAACTGATTGACGGTCGATAACGCCTGGGGCGATTTTTTCAACTTTATCCGTTAATTTGGCGTTAATTGGGCCTTTACCATCGATAGGATTACCCAGTGCATCTACCACACGACCTAAAAGCTCAGGTCCAACTGGTACTTCTAAAATACGACCAGTACAGTAAGCTTTTTGTCCTTCTTGGAGATTCAAGTATTCACCTAGAACAACCGCGCCGACTGAGTCTTGTTCAAGGTTTAGCGCCATACCATATACGCCACCTTCAAACTCAATCATTTCGCCGTACATGGCATCTTCAAGACCATGAATCTGTACGATACCGTCAGATACCATGACAATAGTGCCTTCGTTCTTTGCTGTGGCACCCGCAGTCAGGTCTTGAATTCGCTGCTTAATCAGATTACTGATTTCCGCTGGATTCAATTGTTGCATTGCACTGTTCCTTAATTTTTACTGACTAGAATCAATTTTGTTGAAATTTATGCCGTCAGCTGTGTTTTTAACTGTTTTAATTTGCCACGTACAGAGTCATCGATTACTTTGTCACCGACCTTAATTGTCACACCTGCAAGTAGGGCAGGGTCTACATTGACATGTAGTACGACCTTCGCGCCTAGGGAGGTGGCAAGTCGGTTTTCAATGAGTTGCTCTTGCACTTGCGTTAATGGATATGCCGACGTGACATACGCATGAACTTCTTTTGCATCAGCAGCTTTTAATAAACCAAAACGCTCATTGATACTGGGTAATAATGCCAAACGATCTTGCTCTGCAAGTTGCGTCAAAAAATTAACAAAAGCATTGGAATCTGCTTGTGCCCCACCCTCAATAGCGGTGCTTAAAGTTTTAAACACGGTATTGCTATCTTCAGGTGAACTTTGGTTATAAAGGTCTTTTAAAGTAGCGACTTTAGCTTGTGCAGCAACTGCTGGATTATTGATATAATCGGCAAATGCTTTATCACTAACGATGGCATTCATCACGTTTAAGTAATCTTGCCACTCATTGACAGCGTGATGCTCTTTAGCATAATCAAATGCTGCTTTTGCATAGGGTCTTGCTAAGGTTGATAAATCAGCCATCATATCCTCACTGTACGGTTGCTACTTATAACTTGGCTGCCAATTGGTTTAACATATTGGCATGAGTTTCTGGATTGACCTTTTCTTGTAAGATTTTTTCGGCACCGAGTACGGCAAGTTCTGCAACCTGCGCGCGTAAACCTTCACGGGCTTTATTAATTTCTTGATCAATTGCTTCACGCGCTTGTTGACGAATACGTTCGCCTTCCACTTGTGCTTGCACTCTGGCATCTTCAATCATTTGATTAGCACTTTTGTTCGCTTGGTCAATGAGTGAAGCGGCTTTTGCTTTTGCTGCGATAAGCTCTTGCTCTGCAGCTTGTGATGCAGTTGCTAAGTCTGCTTTGGCTTTTTCGGCAGCATTTAGGCCATCTGCGATTTTACGTTGGCGATCCGAAATAGCAGCAACCAAAGGCGGCCACACAAACTTCATGCAAAACATCACGAAGATGGCGAATGCAATCGATTGTCCAATTAGGGTTGCATTGATATTCACTTAGAATCCCTCGTTAATTAAGTTTCTTCAATCCTTGTCCACATAAGATGATGTGGACATTGTACTGATAGTGTACCTATTAACCTGCTAAAGGATTTGCGAATAACAATAACATTGCAATACCAACACCGATCATCGGTACGGCGTCAAGAAGACCTGCCACGATGAACATACGAGTTTGCAATTGTGAACCTAGTTCTGGTTGACGAGCAACACCTTCTAAGAATTTGCCACCTAAGATTGCAAAGCCAATACCAGTGCCTAGAGCACCTAAACCAATAAGTAATGCCACTGCGATTACGGTCATACTAGCAAGTTCTGGATTCATCTAAATATCCTCATTGTTAAAAATTAATGTTCAGTTTGTGATGCAAGGCTAAGATAGACAATGGTTAGCATCATGAAAACGAACGCTTGCAAAGTGATTACTAAAATGTGGAAGATTGCCCACGGTACTGATAACACCCATTGAATCCAAAATGGCATAAGGGCGATTAACACAAAAATTAATTCACCTGCATACATGTTACCAAAAAGTCGTAAGCCAAGTGAGATAGGTTTTGCGATTAGAGTTACAAACTCTAGGATAAAGTTCACTGGAATCAATAAGATTTTAGCGATTGGGTTTTTTGCGCTAAATGGATGAAGGGTTAATTCACCAATAAAACCGCCAAAACCTTTTTCTTTAATACTATAAAAAATGATCAGTGCAAATACTGAGAACGACATACCAAGCGTCACATTTGGGTCGGTACTTGGTACGACTTTCATGTAAACATGGTGTGGGTTATGTCCTAGCAGACCACCAATTTTTTGTGCAATGACAGGCAAATAATCAACTGGCAGAAGATCCATGAAGTTCATCAAGAAAATCCACACAAAAATAGTCAGTGCTAATGGCGCAATAACCTTTGATGTGCCATGATAAGTATCACGAACGTTACTATCAACAAACTCCACAATCATTTCAATAAAAGCTTGCATTTTGCCGGGTACACCTGAGGTCGCTCTTTTTGCCACCATATAAAAAATGGCACAAAAAAGAACCCCTAAACCAATCGACCACAGCATTGAGTCTAAATGAATCGCATTGAAACCCATTTCAGAAGCTTGCTGTTTGGTTTCGGCAACTATCCAACCTTCTGTTGGGTGATTACCGAAAGTCCAGTTTGTCAAGTGGTGATTGATATACTCATTTGAAGTAATTTCTGCGTTTGCTTCTGCCATAATCTTAACTTCTTTTTTATATTGAGCCGATAATAGAGGGAGTTAGCGTCAGATATTTTGTCTAATCACAAAAATTTGTAACTTAACACTATAATCGTATCTAACTGAGCTGATGATACTCAATGAGAAGTGCAAACATGACGTCAAAGGCACATCGAGGCGTTTAAGCAATCTGCTTAACTAAGGTGATGAACCGTGAATAAACGGATTGTTTATCAACGTAATAATATAGGCTATCGACCTACTGTGTTTTGCTTGACTCAAATAAGTGGGTCATCAGTAAAACATATATGCAATTGCTTGAAAACTAATTCTTTTTAGCCAATTAGCGCTGAGCAATCGCACCTTTAAAAAATTTTCACTATATTAATTCAACTGTTACCTTTTTGTAAAGGATTAAATGGATTTATTTGTGATTTAGTTTAGGTTATTTCTGTTATTACCAAATAATTGTAAACAGCCTTTTTTTACCAAGGATTTCGGTAAGTGATGATGAGGTAACTCATTTGCAAAATTAAGTAGCCCGCGAATACCGCAATGGCGTTTAGCGGTTTTAACAGCAGAAAAATCAGGGCAAACCCAACAATGGTAAGCACCCATTTTGCCATATGGGCTTGGTAAAAACGATGAACAATTTGACGACGCTGCTGATAGCCCGATTTGTTCAAGGAAATTTTAGCAAAGATGATTTGGCTCACCCACCCTAGCACACTACCGGCTAGCAAATTTTTACTCACTGCATACTGGCTATTGCCTTGCCAAACATCCCATGCAATCCCGATGGCAACCAGCCCAAGTATCAGCCACGACTGCTTGTTGATGGATTGTTGGATAGACTGTGGGTCAAATGGCTTGGCAGGTTTTGACATAGCAAAATAAGGGCTAGCTGATTGTGGGCAGAAATGATGAAAGTAGTATAGCAGAATCTTGATTAAAAATTTTGCTAAAGGTTGTTTTATCTATGCTGACGTTAATCGCCAGTCATTATGAATAGTGTGTTATTAGACTTGTTATATTGCCCGGTAGTTTTATAGCCGAATCGCTAATTTCTCAGACAAATTATGCGGTTTTCATGCTAAAGTAATTTGATAGTTATTGATGATTTTATGTGATATGACCCAACGTTCTATTCAATCAGCTGGAAGTTCTATTCAATCAGCCAATAGTTACGACGCAAATTGTCGCCACCTATCTATGTCCATGTGTATGCCACAAATGACGGCCGAGCAGATTGAAGCACAGATTGCTCAGATAAAACAAGATTGCCAAGCGCAAGGTTTACGTTTTACTGCGCTGCGAGAGCAAGTGTATCGTTTGATTCTACTTGCTGCGCAGCCCATTGGGGCTTATGAATTATTGGATTTGCTGCAATCAGCGAGCGAAAAAGTCGTCGCACCGCCAACTGTATATCGTAGTTTGGAGTTTTTGCTTAGGCATGGCTTGGTTCATCAATTAAATTCCAGCAAGGCATTTTTTGCTTGTTCTCAGCCCACCGATCGCCATGTTGCCGCTTTTTTGGTCTGTCGATGCTGTGGCGAGGTACAAGAGTTTAGCCACCCATCTATCCAGGCCATGCTAATTGAGGTTGAGCAATCGACCAATTTTGCCACTCAGTCAAGTATTATTGAGCTTTCAGGTGTTTGTCAGCGCTGCCAATAGTCACCTTTTTTTATCGAATACTTAGAATCAGACTCCGCCAACAATTATTTTGTGATTGTGTTTGTCAATTATGAGCATTTGTGATATAAAACATGCCTTATTTAATTGACTTAAGTCAATTAACCGTTGTTTGATAAAGTTGTACTGCCACGATTACCGTCATTATTCTAAGGATAACTGAGTGACGTTACTGCCAAGTTCGATATCACAACACCATGCTGATTATTTTTCAATTATTGAATTAAGTGATCTGCATCTTTTTAATGACCCTAATAAGTTAATGAATGGCGTTAATACCGCAGACACATTTGAGTCGGTATTATCCTTGGTCCGACAACAGCGCGATAATGTTGATTTGTTGGTACTGACGGGCGATTTATGCCATGAACCTACCCCACAAAATTATGACCGTTTATTTGCAACCTTAGACGACGTCGACATTCCATTTATAGCCATTCCAGGCAATCATGATGTGACCCTAGAGATTGATAATCATCTACCTTTTGCCCAGCGCCGTCATTTGCCTGTCAAAGCAGATACTCGCCTGCAAAAATGCTATAGTATTGCCACCGATTATTGGGACTTATTGTTATTAGACTCTTCTTGTGAGGGGCACAGTCATGGCAAAATTGACGAGCAAACATTGCGGTGGCTGGCGCGACAGTTAGCAAACGCCAATCGCCCTTGTGCAATTTTTTGTCATCATCCGATGGTATTAATCGATTCAACATGGCTTGATGAGTACACCCTAATCAATGCGGACCGTTTTTGGGAAGTGGTAATGCCGTATCTAGACCGCATTAAAGCTATATTTGTTGGTCATATTCACCAAGAAATGCATAGGATTAATTATGGGACATCTGTGTTTGGTTGCCCATCGACTAGCCTACAGTTTAAACCCTTGTGTAAAGACTATACCATTGACGAAATTGCGCCTGGTTTACGTTGGATAAATTTATATAACAATGGGTTACTTGCAACTGGTATCAAAAGAACAGATACTATCTGACTAATTTTTCATGGTTGTTGAACTTATGTTCATAAACTTAATGTCGTGAAAGTTTGGTTAGCTTGTTTATTAAGGTTTTAGCGTTTATTTTAGTTTGATTTCATATACTGACGAATTGCAGTGTTTAAAGTGTTAATAACATGATGTCATTGGCTTGAGTGCTGAACTCGTAATGAAATTGTAAACTTAAAATTGTATCACTATCGGTTTTTAAAGGAATTAGCTATGGCATCTGCCCAAAATGAACGTGAATTAAGCTTTACCCCATATCAGCCAGCGGCTGAAGAAGAATATATGAATGACGCACAGCTTGCGCATTTTAGAAAAATTTTACTAGATTGGAAAGAGCAGTTAATTAGCGAAGCTGAATCAACCAAATCTTATATTCAAGATGAATCAACAGCGATGCCTGATATTAATGACCGCGCCACCCAAGAAGAAGAGTTTGCGTTGGCACTGCGCACGCGTGACCGTGAGCGTAAACTGATTCGCAAGATTGATAAATCAATTGCTGAAATTGACAGTGGCGATTACGGTTTTTGTGAGACTTGCGGTGTGGAGATTGGTGTGCGTCGTTTAGAAGCCCGTCCAACCGCGACCCAATGTATCGACTGCAAAACCTTATCAGAGATTAAAGAAAAACAAGCATGGGGTCATGCTTAATTTATCAACATCTCCCGTTATTGGTCGCTTTGCTCCCTCTCCGACGGGAGCTTTGCATTTGGGGTCACTGGTGACTGCGATTGCCAGTTACTGTATCGCTAAACAAGTGCAAGGCAAGTGGCTAGTACGCATTGAAGATACTGATACTGAGCGCTGTCATCCAAAATTTAGCGATTTGATTTTAGCAGATTTGGATCGATTAGGCTTGCACTGGGATGGTAACGTTCGTTACCAGTCGCAACACCTAAACACGTATCACGCGTTATTGGATGAGCAACTAAAAGCAGTAAGTTATGGCTGTGATTGCAGTCGTAAATCCCTGCAAGCTTATCAACTCGCCCACCCCAACAACCAATACCCTTATCCTAGAATCTGTGTCTATAAGCGGCTATCGCGCGATCATGCCATTCGCTTAGTGATGCCAGATAACCCAATGCTTTTTTTCGATCAGCTGCAAGGGGTAATTTCGGGAAATCCGCAACGAGAACAGGGTGATATTGTGGTCAGAAGGCGGTGCATTGGGCGGTCTTTCTCAAATACGCCAACCGCCAGCAAAGGCATGATTAATTATATGCTTGCGGTGGTGATTGATGACGCGCTGCAAAATGTCAATCAAATCGTGCGTGGTCTAGATATTTTGCCATTGACGATACCGCAACTGGTGATTGGGGAGTATTTAAATTTTCCCCCTAACCAACACTACTACCACTTACCCATTTTGGTGAATGCACAAGGGCAAAAACTGTCTAAACAAACGCTCGCAGAGCCGATTAAATCCTACCCTGCACCACAACTTATTAAGACCGCACTGCAATTATTGCAACAGCCGCCGATTGATATGGATAAACCCACCACAATGCTTGAGCAAGCGGTATGCCAATGGGATCATACGCCGCTGCAAGGCAAACAGCGTATTGAAGTCGATAGCTTACAAAATCTTTTGGCAACCCATTAATAATAACGACATTGATTGGCAGGAATCGTTGGGCTTTCTTTGATAATTCGCATCAACAATCCGACGATAATCAGATTAACCACCATAGAAGAACCACCATAGCTAAAAAATGGCATGGTCAACCCTTTGGTAGGTAGCATCCCCATGGTCATGCCGGCATTAACAAAAATTTGCCCAAAGAACAAAATCCCAACCCCAAACGCAAAATAGCTTAAGCGAGTTTGGTGCCGTGCTAGCGCTTGGTAGCTAATGCGCATAACCGTAGTGACCAAAATAATTTGTAACACCAGTAAAAACGACACACCCACTAAGCCTAACTCTTCACCGGTAATGGCTAGTAAAAAGTCGGTATGCGCCTCCGGTAAATGGGAGAGTTTTTGGATGCTTTCCCCATAGCCGACACCAAACCACTCACCGCGGGCAAAGGCTACAATACTGCGACCTAGCTGATAGTCACTATTTTTTAAGTCATCAAACGGATCTAAAAACGAGGTTACCCGTTTTAGTCGGTAACTTGCCCCCATAATCGCCATGGTGCCCGCCAAAAACATGGCACCCATGATGATAAAAAACTGGCGCATGGGTAAGCCGCCGACAAAAATCATCGCCGCAATACAGGTCGCAATAATCACTACCGAGCCGAAGTCAGGCTGCAACATGATAAATAAGATCAGCCCCATGGCTATCAGTGTTAGCCGCAAAAAGCCTTTCCAATGGTTGCGAATCTCTTCTGATCGGCGCACCAGATAATCTGACGTGTACAAAATCATCAACAATTTTGCCAATTCAGAGGGCTGAAAATTGATACCACCCAGTTCAATCCAGCGTTTACTGCCATTAATCACTGACCCACCGATTAGGGTATAAATAATCAGCAACAGACAAGCTAGCAGCGCATACATAATAAAATCTAAGCGAAACGTCTTGCGAAGCGGGATAAAATATACCAGTAAACCAAGAACTGCACCGATTCCCATGTACGCCAATTGGTGGTAAAAAAAGTAAAAATCACCCAGTTTTTTGGTTTGTGCAAAAGGTATTGATGCGGACGCCACCATCAAAAGACTAAATACCATAATGGTTGCTACCGTGGTCAATAGCACCGAATTAATGGGCGGAATCCACTGGCGGCTTTTCTTAGTAGAAACGCTGTTAGCTGAGACGGATGAAGAAAGTGACGAAGAAGTCGAATGGGGCGCGGGCATAACACAACCTAAATATTAAAAATACACTAGCGAATGATTATTGGGGTTTGACTAAGCGTTGAAAAGCTTGTCCACGTTCCACATAGCCACTAAACTGATCAAAACTTGCACAAGCGGGTGATAGCAATAATACACCTAAAGCGGGGAATGTTGACTGGTCTTGCCAAGCTTGATTGACCGCTTGTTCTAAGGTTTGGCATTTGGTTAACACAATTCCTGCAGGATTGTGAGTATCTAAACCGGCTGATGCCAAATCAGCCGCGATTTTATCGGCATCTTCACCGATAAAGTACACCACTTGCGCATAATCCATCAAGGGTTTTGCCAGTTCAGCAAAGTTTTGACCTTTACCTTGCCCGCCCAAAATCACAGCGAGTTTTTTGCCTTTGGGCGCATATACTTTACCTAGCCCCAAAATAGCCGCGATGGTCGAGCCAATGTTGGTGCCTTTGGAGTCGTCAAAACAATCAAGCTGATGGGTGGTTGTGATAAATTCACAGCGGTGTGGCAGCCCGACAAAGTTTTTTAATGTGGTTAACATACTCGCTAGCGGCAGACCTGCTAGCTCGCCAATTGCTAGGGCTGACAGCGCATTCATCAAGTTATGTTCACCTTTGATCGGTACGTCTTTTTCATTGAGCAACCGCTCGCGACCTCGTGCTAGCCAGATTTCACCATCGCTATCTTTTATCAATCCGTACTGATTCATATCCGGTGCGTTACTACCAAAGGTAAGGGTGGGCATATCATCGGCTACCAACGGGCGACTAAGCAAGTCCTCGCGGTTGACCACAATGGACTGCACGCCTTGGAATATTCGGTGTTTGGCTTGGTGATAGCCAAGCATATTGCCATGGCGGTCTAGATGGTCAGGCGACATGTTAAGCACGGTGGCTACTTTGGCGGACAAATTGGTGGTGGTTTGTAGTTGAAAACTGGATAACTCAAGCACCGCCATCTGTATGGGCTCAAGTAGCAAATCAAGCGCGGGTGTTCCCAAGTTACCACCGACCCCGACTTTAAACCCCGCGTTTTTGACCATCTCGCCAACCAGGGTGGTGACCGTGCTTTTGGCATTAGAGCCGGTAATCGCAATAATCGGAATTTGTCGCTGTTTAGCTACCTCATGGAACAATTGAATATCACTGACAATCGCGATTTTTTTCGCACGGGCGCCATCAAACACCGGTAAATAAGGGTCAATACCAGGACTGATGATAATGCGATCTGCCACTGCCAACAGCTCGGCATCTAATGCCCCAAATTTGGTCACTATATCGGTTGGCAAATGCTCGGCAAGTTTGGGCAGACCGGCATCGGTGACGGCTACTGGGTAACCAAGCGCTTGTAAATAGTTGACTGCCGACAAGCCTGATTTGCCAAGTCCAACCACCACTTGTAATCCATTGCCACGTTGAATCATGCTCGATGCTGATTGGATGCTTTGGTTGTTTGAAGCAGGTGAAACGGCTGATTGGGTGGCAGAGATTTGGCTCACGAGAATTCCTTGTAACACTTAAACTTGTAATACTTAAATAAAGGTACCGCTAACTAAGGCAATCACAATACTTGCCGCATAAGCTAAAAAACGTTTTCTATCATACCATTTTATGACAAAAAGTTTTGCGATTAAATGTCAGTTTTCATGTTTTGTAGTGGCAGCAATAAAAGGCGGTTTAAATACTAGGATTTTTGTGATGCGGATAGACTTTTTATTCGTATTACCTAAAAAATTTAACGATTTTAGTTAGTAGAATGCACTTTTTTAGTGCAATTATTTTATTTTTATCGCTAATCATTAAAATAATTCTAAAAATTATCTACAAAATCATTAATGGCACCCAAATAACCTTTTTGGTGCAATGTCTGATTTAAATTAGAGGAATTTTTATTTTTTCGTTATAATAAAATTACGCTTTCTGTGTGATGGTCGCATTGAAACTATAAAAAAGTTTTTGCTTTATTTTCAATAGGTTGTATTTTTTACCCCCTTAAAAATAGGACATTTTTGAAAGTTGGCATAGCTTTTGAATTATCGAAACTACCATTTTCAACTCGCTATACGAATGCTGTTTAGGGTTAAGTACTATTAAGCCACTGTAGCAGCTATTAACTAACCCAACCATAAGCGGCACTTAAAAGGAAATTATTATGAAATTAATTACGGCTATCTTAAAACCGTTCAAACTAGATGACGTGCGTGAGTCACTCTCTGAGATTGGCGTTCAAGGTATTACTGTTACCGAAGTAAAAGGGTTTGGTCGTCAAAAAGGTCATACTGAATTGTATCGTGGTGCTGAGTATGTGGTTGATTTCCTGCCCAAAGTTAAATTAGAAATTGCGGTGACTGACGAAATGGTTGATGCAGCGATTGAAGCTATCACTCGCGTGGCTAGCACGGGCAAAATCGGTGATGGCAAAATCTTTGTATCACCATTAGAACAAGTGATTCGTATCCGTACGGGTGAAACGGGCGCTAATGCTATCTAACACTATCATGACTGTCGTTGTGGCAACGCTTGTTAACTTTTAAAGTCGACCATCCTTTAAACATTAACGCAGACCTATCAAGCAGCTTAACGACTATCTCAAATAATTTTAAGGGGGTTACGATGAATGCCGTCACTACAAGGGCAGCTTTTGCCAAATTTTCAAAGCCACTAGTATCTACTAAATCAATTTTATCGTTATTGTTGTTATCTCCATTGGTGGCTCATGCTGCTGACACGCCTACGCTAAATGCAGGCGACACGGCTTGGGTATTAATTTCTACTGCATTAGTGCTACTAATGACTATTCCAGGGTTGGCATTGTTTTACTCAGGTATGGTGCGCAAAAAGAATATTTTAGGGACGATGGCACACAGTTATGGTGCCACAGCATTAGTATCTATTGTTTGGATTGTGTTAGGTTATTCGCTGGCGTTTGGTAGCAGCGATTTTAATCAATTTATTGGCGGTTTCGATAATGCCCTGTTATCTAATATCGGGTTAGGTGATTTAACCGGTACCGTACCCACCCTGTTATTTGTCACTTTTCAAATGACCTTTGCCATTATCACTGTGGCAATCTTAGCAGGCTCGATTGCTGAACGTATCAAATTTAGTAGCTTTATGGTGTTTACTGCCCTTTGGGTATTATTGGTGTATGCACCGATTTGCCACTGGGTTTGGGGCGGTGGCTGGTTGATGGCAGATGGTGCGCTAGACTTTGCAGGCGGTACGGTCGTGCACATTAATGCCGGTGTAGCAGGTATTGTGTTGGCGGCGGTTTTAGGTAAACGTAATGGCTATAACCGTGACCCAATGGCACCCTCAAACTTGGCTTTAACCTTAATTGGTACGGGTTTGATTTGGGTAGGTTGGTTTGGCTTCAATGGCGGTAGTGCGTTGGCGGCAAATGCATTGGCAGGTAATGCGTTACTCGTCACGCAAGTAGCGGCAGCGGCAGGGGCATTGACTTGGTTTGCCATCGAAAAATTAGTGCGTGGTAAAGCCTCTGTACTGGGCGGTGCATCAGGTGCAGTAGCGGGTTTAGTCGGTATCACCCCAGCGGCAGGTTTTGTGACGGTAGCAGGCGCATTAGCGATTGGTATCATCACCTCATTGGTTTGCTTTTATGCAGTCAACTATCTGAAACGTCTGTTAAAAATTGATGATAGCTTGGATGCGTTTGGATTGCATGGCGTTGGTGGCATCGTCGGCGCCATATTGACAGGTGTCTTTGTGAGTCCTGCTATCACTGGCAAACCACTGGCTTTATCGACCATTGGTCAAGTTTGGGTACAATTAGAAGGCGTGTTTGCGGTTATCATCTACTGCGCGATTGTGACTTTCATTATTGCTAAAGTGATTCAATTAACCATGGGCTTACGTGTCACTGATGAAGATGAATACACCGGTCTTGATTTAGCCGTACATGGCGAACGTATCGAATAGACAAAGAATGATAAAAATAGGCTGATTCAATCAGCCTATTTTTTTATTTAACCATACTAAAAGACTCTAGAAAACTTGCGATTAGACAAATAAAAAAGCTAGATAGTCATATCTAGCTTTTTTGAGATTTCAAATCAGTAGCGATTATTTAATTTTTTTCCAAGTTTGGCTGCCTTTGACTGGAACAGATAAAGTCAAGGTTGAACCACTTACTGAAATATTTGCGCCTAACCCAAAGCCCCAACGTGGGTCTTTTGCTTTACCGGCATATTTGCCATTACCCGCTGCTTTAACGCCTGTTAACACAGTTTTACCAACAAAAGATTTTGCTTTTTCAGTATTACCCGCAACGATTTTACCGGTGAAAGTACTACCTGTTTGTGAGATTTGAACTTGGGCTTTTGGTTGATTGTCTTCATAAGTTTGCCAAGTACCCACGATTGGATCGGCAGCCATAGCAGCAACACTTAAAGTAGAAAGAGCAACACCAACGCTGATTGATTTAAGAGAAATTTTCATAACAGTTCCTTCTGTAGCGCACTGCAAAAAAGTAAGGGAAGTGAGATGCAGTGTCATTGACAATCATTATAGCCAAAATGGTTTTGAGGTAAAGATATTTTTTAATACGCAAAAGTTGCTAATAGTTTTCTACATCCTTACAGGACAAAATTTCTCATTTTTTTATTATTAAGTAATTGATTTTTAAATAATTATTTTTTTAAAAAATCCCGAAAGCGCAAACTGACTAATCAGTCATTTGTGTATAATTACCATTTTTAGGACTTAAATAGGCTGATTATCCATTCAAAAATAGTCAAGACTAAATTAACTAAGACTAATAAAATTTGCTGGTTATCGGGTTCTGATTTTGGGGTGTTTTTGTTTGTTGTAGCGCTCGAATAGTCATCGATAGGCAGCGTCATTGCCGTTTTTTGTACCTTCCCTGATAACCCTGGCATGGCATCCACGCCTATTCTTACCGCAAGTTCATCCAAACTAATGACTTCCACGCGCTGACTATCATCATTAGGTGCAAAATAGACGCCTGCTTGTTGTAGACTTGGAATATAAATCGCTTTGTACAGATGACTGGGTACTAATATATTGTTATTAATTTTCTTAACCCGATTGCTGATAAAAGCCACCCCTGTCACCACATAGATACGGTTGTGTTTAATCGCTAGATAACGGGTACGGGACTCAATATCTCGCCAAGTGCTACGATTATTGATAGGATTTTGCGGTACAATGTTTGCAAGGCTAAAACTGTCATATTGTGATTCAAGCGTACTCATATCTGCATTGGGCGCCAAATGTCCACGATCATAAGGTACGTTACGATAATCAGCTAAATAGCCTTTAACCCGATTAGGCAGCTGACTTTCCTCGTGAAAATTATCAACCCTAGATAGTTCACTCGCTTTTTCAATACGCGCTCGCGTCAAATACTCCGCTGACCACAAAGCGGTTTTACTGAGTGACGAATAGCCCACAGCAAAGCCATTTAGACATAGATAATAAATCTCAAGTGGTTGATTCGAGAGTGGCTGGGGACTTTGTTGGTTAGCATAGGTATTGCCACATTGATTGAGGTGCTGTTTACGATAATCTAAAGAGCTGCTTGAATGTGCCCATAAGGGCAATAAGGATAAAGCTAACACTACCAAGCTCTGTGACAATGATGTTTGTGAAAAACGCTGATGACAACTCATACGCTATAACTTACCAACTCTAGCCATCGATGAAAATTGATTAATTATACATGACATTTGGCATTATTTTGGGTAAAATAGGCGTCCGTTTTGCGATTCCTATATTTTGGAGTTGCAACTCGATTGGAAACGTGGCTGAGTGGTCGAAAGCGCACGCCTGGAAAGTGTGTATACGTTAATAGCGTATCGAGGGTTCGAATCCCTCCGTTTCCGCCAAACAAATAAAAAGCTAGCTTAATAATAAGCTAGCTTTTTTGTTGCTGGGTTGATGAGTTATGCTAAATCACGAACATTAGGTTCACGATCCCATTCACGCGATTTGGCCTTCTCGATAAAAGTATCTATTTCCTTTAAAGCCACTACACTGGCGTCTTTCTCAATATGCTGAGGAATTAGGATAAATTCATCCGTCGCACCGCAATAAGCAATCGCTTTTAGATGGGCGTGCGCGTCTTTAAACCACGCAATCGCTTCACTGACTTTGGCTAGTTTTTTCGCTTGCTCTGGCATAATGATACTCACGATTGCATCAAACAAGACAGAAGGCGAACCCGCCAATTGACCGTCAACCGCAATAGTTTCACCATTGTTTAACGTAATACTAATTTTTGGCGCTACTATAAAAGGTGTTGCCTTTGCTGCGGTAATCGCCGCTTTATATTTTTCAAGCATTTCTGCATTTGAATCATCTGCAACTAAAATAGCAACTTTACGACCTTCAAGGGTTGGTTTAGCTTTGCCAATCAACTGTAAAGCTGGCGATAATGGCAAATCTTGCACCGGAACCGTCGGCTCAATCGGTTTTGGCACAGATTTCATCCCTAACCCATCGGCCACGCGTTTACCCAATGTTTCATCAACCGTCAACAGCTGTGCAACCATGCGCTCACGGATATAGGGTGTCTCAACTTTTGAAAGCTCAAACACAATCGCTGAAGCAATATGCGCCTGCTCAATGGGGGTTTGACTACGATAGAACATACGTGGTTGACTATAAAAGTCTGCAAAGCTTTCTGCACGGATACGACCTTTAACGGCATCGTTATTTTGAGTTAAATCCTCTGCAAATGATTTAAACCCAATTGACGGATTTTCACGCGGTTTTTCTGGCTCTAAACTTTGTGGTTCATAAGCGACGCGGCCTTTGGGAATTTGCATCTGCATATGACCATCACGCTGCATATTATGGAATGGACATTTTGGTGCATTAATTGGCAACTGCGCAAAATTTGGTGAGCCCAAACGTGACAACTGGGTATCAAGATAGCTAAATAAACGACCTTGTAGCAATGGATCATTACTAAAGTCGATACCGGGTACGATATTTGCTGGGCAGAAAGCCACTTGCTCTGTCTCAGCAAAGAAGTTATCGGGATAACGGTTTAATACCATTTTACCCACGATTTCAACAGGGACTAATTCTTCTGGAATTAATTTGGTTGCATCCAAGTGATCAAATGGGAATTTTTCTGCTTGTTCTTGGGTAAAGATCTGCACACCAAAGTCCCAAACAACTTCGTCACCATTTTCAAACAAGGTTTCAAATAGATCACGACGATGATAGTCTGGATCAGCACCGGCAACTTTCACTGCTTCATCCCACACATGTGATTGAAGCTGCAAACGTGGACGCCAGTGATAACGGAAGAACACACTTTCACCTTGGGCATTAATAAAGCGATAGCTATGGATACCAAAGCCTTCAATCATGCGTAAACTGCGAGGAATAGCGCGATCACTCATCGCCCATAGGTAGTTATGTAAGGTTTCAGGATTTAACGAGATAAAATCATAAAAGGTATCATGCGCTGATGCCGCTTGTGGGAAACCACGATCAGGCTCCATTTTTACAGCATGTATAATATCGGGAAATTTAATCGCGTCTTGAATAAAGAACACAGGGGTGTTGTTACCCACTAAATCCCAATTACCTTCCTCTGTATAGATTTTGACGGCAAAACCGCGAATATCACGCGGCGTATCAATCGATCCTGCACCACCGGCTACCGTTGAAAAACGCGCAAATAATGGGGTTTGCTTGCCTACATCTGTTAATACCTTAGCTGTGGTAAATTGCTCTAATGATTTGGTTAATTCAAAATAACCATGTGCTGCACTACCTCGCGCATGTACAACACGCTCTGGAATACGTTCATGGTCAAAATGGGTAATTTTCTCGCGTAAAATAAAATCTTCTAGCAATGCAGGTCCACGACGACCCGCTTTTAGCGAATTCTGATTGTCTGCAATAACAATCCCTTGCTGCGTGGTTAAATTAGTTGAATTATTATCAGCTTGCTGATGAGTTTCGCCTGCATTTCCTTGCTGATTATTCATATTTGGCTCTGGCTTAACGGGCTTTTGTGTCATTTTTTTATCCTAAACTTTTAAGTATATTTGTAATTTCTTAGCAAATATCAAATGTTCACCTAAGGTTGAAAAAGGATCGACATTGATAGAACCAGTATATAGAATTCAAAAATTTACAGTGTGAAAATGCGTAAAGCTATGTAGCAAATAAGATATTAACGCAAGATAACTAAAAGAATCAAACGAACATCATAAGAATATATAAAACATCTTAAGAAACTACAATACAAAAAACACCCCCTTACTGTTGTAA
>NZ_DAMBOA010000026.1:0-9797 GCF_032064105.1 Moraxella sp. CTOTU49097
GGTGGCCGTACTGTAGGTGCGGGTGTTGTTGCTAAAGTTAACGACTAATCGTTAGTAAGCATACAAAAGAGTCACTTAGGTGGCTCTTTTTTTATGCCTAAGCTTTTGTTAACCGGTTAATTTGCCAATAAAATTCACTATTGGTTAATATTGGTTTAGGTTGTTTTAGACAATAAAAAAGCCAAGCGCTAAGCTTGGCTAAATGATATACCGCTAAATACTAGTGTAGACCGCTGATATAGTCAGACAATACTTTGATATCGTTATCCGATAATTTTGAGGCTACGATTTGCATCATGCCTTTATCACCTTTCTTAGCTGCATCATTCATACGCACTTGTGATGGGTCGGTTACATCGTCTTCACGACCCGCTGCACGAAATAGTTTTAATTGGGTTGCGATATAAGCTGAATGTTGACCGCCAATACGTGGGAAAGCGGCTAAATCGTTACCATTGGCTTTACCGCCGTGACAGCCTGCACAAGGAATCACACCGCGCGTGCTATTACCACCGTAATACAATTTTTGCGCCGTTGCTGCGTAAGCAGGATTGGCATAACCTACCCCCCAACGTGGTTGACTTGCAAAATAACCTGCCACATTCGCCATGTCTTGGTCATTTAATTTTGCCACTTGCGCTGACATGATAGGATTGACACGCGCACCTGATTTGAAGTTGGTTAGCTGTTTATAGAGATACTTAACGTTTTGTCCGCCAAGGTTAGGCTGTGCAGGAACAGTACTAACGCCATTGACGCCATGACAAGCACCACAAACTGATTCAGCAATAACCTTACCTTTGGCAATGTCATATTTTGGTACGGTAACAGCTGCAGAACCGCTTACGCTGGCAATTAAAAGGCTTGCGGCAGTGAGTATTTTTTTCATCGGTAACAATTCCTACTAAAGCGTGTTGGTTATGACTCACAATGAGCTAGCGACAAAGGTATTACTTACACAATATCAAAGCAACACCCAGTTATCATCATATATATTTATTGCTTTAACACTGGTGAATGTATCTACTAAGTTACAATATTATAGCAAGACAACCATGCGCTTGTCTGCAAAATTTGTAGGCTACCCCACCAATGAACACTAATCATGTGGCTAATACGACATTTAAGTTAGCTTAATGACTTTGCAACACCGAGGGTTTGGTCGATTACAGTGATGGTGATGATTAAAACCATAATCGAATAATTGATATGGCTGATTATTATGCCATAACTCGATAATCATGTAAAAGTCATTTGCGAGTTGGCAAGCGGTTTTCACTACAAAAAATATCTCACAAAACAGCGCTAGCAAGTGCTCAAAATTTTGGGTTATGGGTATTTGCTGATACAATAGCGCTTTAACATTAAGATTATGTGCTGATGATGGATTCTACTAACACCCTTGCGCCAACTGCGATTACTGACGATAGTGATGCGGCAAAACGCTGGTTGCATCAAACCCAATTTATGCTGTCTGCCCCTACCTTTAAACTGTGTCCTGCCGATACGGGTCGCGAAGTTGCTTTTGCTGGCCGCTCAAATGCTGGTAAGTCCTCTTGCATTAATGCATTGACCCAGCAGCGTCAGTTAGCACGTTCCTCCAAAACCCCAGGTCGCACCCAAATGATTAACTTTTTTAATATGGGCAATTTGGATCAGCGGTTGGTGGATTTGCCGGGGTATGGCTATGCCGCCGTGCCCGAGGCGATGAAAAAAGAATGGCAGTCAGAGCTGGAAAAATACCTAATTTCGCGTAAAAGCCTTGCCGGTTTAGTGCTGCTCACAGACATTCGCCATCCACTAAAATTCTTTGATGAGCAAATGCTACACTGGGCAAAAGACGGTGAGCTTGAGGTTCATGTGCTATTAACCAAAGCCGATAAGCTCAAATATGGTGCTGCCAAAAACACACTACAGCAAACCCGCAATCAGCTTAATAAATTAAAATTGCCGTTTAGTATTCAATTATTTTCCGCCCAAGATAGAATTGGGCTCGAAGAACTGTCATTAAAACTTGGCAATTGGCTGGCGCTACCCGCGCAGGATGAGCCAACGGATAATGAACCTACGTTAGCCGTCTAATGGTTAAGATGGTTTAAACTGATTGGCGTCTTGTACTTGGTTGATTTGCTGATTCAGCAGTGCCAGCAAAGATTGGTTACTAGGTAGCTGCTTTGCTAACGATTTGGCTTGGGTCAGTGATGTCACCGCGTCTTTTAGCTCATTGCGCCATAGCTCGCCATACGCGCGATAGCGTAATGTATTGATGCGATGAATCAGTTGCTCATTGCCGCTACGATGTTTTGCCAGTAGTTGACTGGCTTGTTGCAATCGATCCCAAACCATGACATCACGGGGATTTTGCTTGGATAAGGGTTGAAGCAGCGCTAATACTTGTTGACCACTTTCTGCCGTAGGTCGATATTTTAAATAAATATCACTCAGATAGCGTGGCACATCTGTGCGCTCAGGATAAACAGAGGCGAGTTGCTGCAATTTAGCAATTGCCACATCGACATTGCCTTGCTGCGCCGCTAACTGGCTAAATGTCACGACTGCTAGCGGATTGGCGAGCGTGTTGATGTCCTTGTCAAAATCCTGCATTAAACTTTGTGCGGCCTTGGGTTGTCCGTTATCAAGATAATAATTAATCAGCGCAAGTTTGGCACCTTTACTGGTTTTTGCCCCTTGTTCCAAATCGGCTTTGTTGACTAGATAGCCATAGTAGCGAGCACGCCACTGGATTTGTTCAAACAGTTGCGCGCGCTGCTGTTGAATAGATTGATAACGGTTTGACGCCATATTGGCCTGGCTATCGCGCTTATAAGTTGCGACTCGCGCCCTTGCTTCACTAATTCTATCTGCGGTGAGCGGATGGCTTAAAATAAAACTGGGAATCAAGGTGTTGCTTTTGACAGGGTTTTGTTGGTCTAGGGTGGCAAAGAAACTGGGCATGGCATTGACATCATAGCCCGCTTGGTTCATGATTTGCATGCCAATACGGTCGGCTTCTCGCTCTTGCCCACGGCTATAGGAGGCAGCAGCGTTGGCTGACATTGCCTGAGAGCCTAGCATGACAGCAGCAGCGGCATCACCATCCCCAACTTTGGATGCTGCGACGCCCGCCAAAAGACCGCCTACCTGCATCAGTAGCTGTTTGGTCTTTTCATCATTGCGATGTTGATAATGGCGCTGGCTGACATGGGCAATCTCATGCGCGACGACGCTCACTATTTCATCCAGACTTTTGGCTTTATCCAACAAACCGACATTGATACCGATAAGCCCAGAGGGTACCGCAAAAGCATTGATTTGCTTGTCATTGATAATCACCAGCCCCATGGGTGCGTTGAGACCTGCCACCGCATTGATTTGCCACACAATTTGTTCAAGCGATTGCTGCAACCAAGGGTCTTTTATCAGCGCTGCATTGCCGTTAATTTGTCGAAGCGCCCACTCACCGACTTGGCGATTTTGCTCGGTATCGATGAGCGCTTGCCCATTGTCCATAGAGGCTAATTGACCATTGACTTGGGTAGGCTCAGTAGTTGCAATCATGACTGGATTAAAAGCAGGCGCACTTTGGTAGGAAAAGTTATCTACCGCAAAAACTGCTGTTGACAGGGTACTTAATACAGCTACTACGGGCGTTTTTCTAAATAAATAACTAGCAGATAAATAACTAGCAAGTGGATTGATGGGCATGCGCGACCTTTGACAGCAAATTAGCTTAGAATGATGTTTAAAAAAATGATATTTAAAAAAGGTAAATGCTAAATAATACTGCTCAATATACAAATTTCAGCAGCTTTAAAAAGCCAAATTTTGTAATGATATCTTGCTACAATCTACCGACTACTGAGTGAATGATAAAGGTTAAATTTTCAAAAATATAATCCTAACTTTGATTTATCTCAATCGTCTACACTTGTAATTTAGCCTATAATAACTATCTAACACACTTTGAATTTTCGACTAGCGACTTTATTACCATGACTGCTTCTTCTCAGATTACGCTAAATCCTGCCTTACTCTCAGATGACGCCTTTTGCCAAGATTGGGGGTTGTTTCACTCAGGCGAACATAACGATATCCACATCAATCCTCAAATCGAGCACTATGTAAATGGTAAAGGACTCGCCTGCCCGATGCCGCTGCTTAAACTTAAAATGGCACTAAAAAAGACCGCGTTGGGTCATGCGGTGTATCTGACTGCAACCGATCCTAATAGCAAGCGTGACATCGCAGCTTTTTGTCAGCATGCCGGATATACCCTAGTGCAACAGACATCAATCACACCGTCTGAAAATACAATAGACACAATCTTTCACTCGATCATAACCAAAAATTGCTAAACGCCTCTTACAAAAGAGCTGGCTTTAAGGCATACTAAATAACAGAAATTAAAGGACAATTGACAGGCTATTTCATGGCTACAAAGACCAAAACAACGACAATAAAAAAGACTGCCAACGCAAAAAAATCGACCAAGCTTGACGATAAGCTCAATAACTATCCACACGCTGCATTTGATGACATCGATGACGACGAACTCGATGAATTTGACGAGCCAGACTTTGATAGTTTAGGTGACGACGATATTGATCTTGCACAGCTCCCTGATAGTTATGATGACTATGATGAGTTGTTGGACGAGGCTGATGACGACTATGACGATGAGTTTGCTGAAAAACCAAGAAAAACTGCATCGCGATCCCGTCAAAAGAAAGCCATGACCAATGCCCTTGTTCCTACCATGCCGACTGCGTTATCTGCCCCTGGGGTGAATTTAGGCGCGTATATCAACGCGGTTCATCAAATTCCTATTTTGACGGCAGAGCAAGAACAGGAGCTAGCGCATCGCTATACTGACGAAGGGGATGTAGAAGCAGCCCGACTGCTGGTTATGTCGCATCTGCGGTTTGTGATTCACATTGCGCGCAGTTACTCTGGCTATGGTTTGCCACAAGGCGATTTGATTCAAGAAGGCAATGTCGGCTTGATGAAAGCGGTGAAACGCTTTGACCCAAACAAAGGCGTGCGCTTGGTGTCTTTTGCAGTGCATTGGATCAAAGCTGAAATCCATGAGTTTGTGATTCGCAACTGGCGTATCGTCAAAGTCGCGACCACCAAAGCGCACCGCAAGCTGTTTTTTAACTTGCGCTCACTGAAAAAAACCAACAACCAGTTAACGCTGGAAGAAGCCGAAGCGATTGCCAAAGACTTAAATGTTACCGTCAAGCAAGTGCTAGAGATGGAAAGTCGTCTGACTTCGTATGATGCATCGTTTGAAGCACAAAGTGATGATGAAGACGAAGGTCGCTATGCACCGCAGTATTTTTTAGAAGATGCGGCTGACCCAGCCGATATGGTAGAAGATGCTGATTGGGAAGAAAATAACAATTCAGCCTTGATGGAAGCGATGGAAGATTTGGACGATCGTTCGCGGGATATTGTACAGCAGCGCTGGCTCAATGAGCAAAAAGCGACCTTGCACGAGTTGGCGGCGGAGTATAATATCTCCGCGGAACGGGTACGCCAAATTGAAAAAAATGCCATGGATAAAATCAAAGAAGCCATGTTAGCCAATACCCATTTGCAGTTGGATTAAACGTCATGAATTGGTTAAGTGTTGGTGCGATAAATATGGCAGTGGCGGTCGCCTGTGGGGCGTTTGCCGCACATGGGCTTAAACCGCGTTTGTCAGCCGAGCAAATGGCTTGGTGGCAGACGGGTACACAATACTTTTTTTATCACGCGCTTGGGTTGTTGATTGTTGGTATGTTATTGCGTATAAACCTCACCTCCCCTACTATCGCGTGGGTTATGCAACTGGGTATTGTGCTTTTTACAGGTTCGCTATATTTGATGGCTTTGGGGATGCCACGTTGGCTCGGGGCAATTACCCCGATTGGCGGCACGCTGTTTATTATTGCATGGATTTGGCTTGCGATCAGTGTTGCTAAGCACACTTCATCAGTTTAACCCTATTTAACCATGACAGAAAGCGTAACAAAACAGGAAGCGAAATAATGCCACAAGTGACTTTAAATGGTGACGTCAAACAAACGTTGCATCAAAATCTCTTACTACTATTGAATGAAATGGGGCAAACCCAAGGTCGTTTTGCCGTTGAAATCAACGGTGAATTGATTCCAAAAAGCCAATTGGCAAATGTCACCTTGCAAGATGGTATGAACATTGAAGTGGTGCAAGCGGTGGGCGGTGGCTAATAATATCAACGTAAAAAAGCGGGTAACTTACCCGCTTTTTTGTTTTTGCGTTGAACTAATTTTTGGTCATGGCTAATAAACGATTGGCGGTTAACCCATGTAAAAACACCGACATTGCAATCATTACCACACAAATGACCCAAATTTTTAGCGCTTCATCACTGGTAAATACGCCTTTATTCATCGCATAGGCGATATAATACAATGTACCAATCCCGCGAATGCCCAGTCCTGCGGTTACCCAGCGTTCATTGCGACTCATCCCCAGATTACTTAGGCTAAAATAACCCACGATGGGACGTATCAAAAATATAAACGCCAAACATACCACATACACTTGCCAGCTAGGGGTAACATCACTCGCTAACGCTTGACCCACCAGCAGTCCCAAAAATACCATCACGAGCGACATCAGCAAACCTTCAATTTGCTCAGCAAAATCATGCAAGCCTTCATGATATTCATGTTCACATTCTGAGCGCCGAAGGGTTAACGCGGCAATAAATACGGCAATAAAACCATAACCATGCACAAACTCTGTGATGCTATAAGCCAGTAACATCAAGGCTAACACCATATAACTTTGCTCGACTTTATCAGGATATGCCTTGGTAAATAGCCAGTTTGCCAAAAATTTACCGACGCAGTAACCCGCAGCCACCCCTGCAATGATTCGCCATAACACATCATAACCCAACCAATGCAGCCAATCTCCTGCACCAAAACCCTGATTGAGTGACACTGCCGTAGCAATCGCTATCGCTAAATACACAAACGGAAATGCCAGTCCATCATTGAGACCCGCCTCTGAGGTGAGGGTAAATCGGGTCACATCTTCCTGTCTTTCGGAGTTGGGTGGACCGACTTGGATGCTTGCCGCTAATACAGGGTCGGTTGGCGCTAGCACCGCACCGAGCAAAATAGCCGCCGCCATACTGAGTCCAAAAATGTAATGCCCCATCAATGCCATCGCAGCGATACCCACTGGCATCACAATCACCAACAGCCTTAAGGTCGGTTGCCACGTTTTCCAATTGAGCGGACTATCGAGTTTGATACCACAACCGACCAACGAAATCAGCACCACCACTTCTGTAACTTTCTCGATAGGAACGCCATAATTAAGCGGATTAATTCTAGGCAGTCCCATAAAAAAATACCCTAGCAGTGCGCCAAAGGTAATTTGTATCATAGGTAGGGATATCGAAAGCTTGCGCGGTAGCACAGGAAAAAATGCCCCGATTAAAAACGCCAACCCTAAAAAAAGTAAAATCAAATTATAGTGTTCAAGCATACCTGTGTACCAAGATAAGTTGCCAAAAAAGCTTGGCAACTTGGTTTATATCATTTTGGTTTACATCAATTCAAATAACTGGGAGTAAAAATAGTTGCTATTGAGCAATTATTGCTAAGCCACGTTACTGCGTAAAAGGTTTATCCCTTATGAATCCATTATGCAAAAAGGTCGGCATGCCATCAACCATTGCTGTTTAGCAAAATACCAAGAGATTTGTTAACAGTTCGAGAGTTGAGTTAAATTTAAAAATTTAGTTATATTTGAAAATTTAGTTATATTTGACGGCTTAGTTAAATTTGAGAATTCAGCTAGAAAAGATTTTGACTGACCCTCTAAGCCCAACATTGCGGTCAAAACCGCACTTTACGCTGCGTAGAAGAACCGATGTTCATACCTTCTCGGTATTTGGTCACGGTACGACGGGCAATATCAATACCTTTATCTTGCAGGTTCTTCATAATACTACTATCAGATAGCGGTTTTTTGGGGTCTTCTGCCTCAATCATTTGCTTGATCATCGCACTGATAGCAGTTGAAGAGATGCCTTCCCCCTCATCACTACTGACTTGACTTGAAAAGAAATATTTTAGGCTAAATAGCCCTTTGGGGGTAAGAATGGTTTTGCTGGTAGTAATACGAGAAACGGTTGACTCATGCAAGCCCACTTCATCCGCCACATCTTTGAGTACCATCGGCTGCATTGCCATGACGCCTTGCTCAAAAAAAGCCTGCTGACGTTTGACGATACAAGTTGCAACTTTTAGTAGATTTTGATTACGCTCTTCGATACTACGGATAAACAGCCGCGCATCATACAGCTGCTCTTTTAGATAAACGCCTTGCTCGCTGTTGTCATTGCGACTGACAAGCTTGGCATACACTTGGTTAATACGCAGTTTTGGCAAGGTTTCTGGGTTTAGGCTGACTTCCCAATGCTGCCCTCGCTGCACCACAATGACATCAGGAATGTCGTAGCTTTCAATGCCATTATCGAGCTGGCGCTGTGATTTTTCATAAGACAGTGCAGGATTGGGGTTTAATGTGCGTAATAAGGCAAGCGCAGGCTGAATCTCAGAGACATCAAGATTGGATGATTTAAGCAGCGCATTGATGTTATTGTTGGCAAAAAATTCTGAATGCATCAAGATTTGCTTGGCTGCTTGCCAAGAGGGGGTATCACTCGGCAATTTATTGAGCTGAATCAGCAAGCATTCTGCCAAATTTCTCGCGCCAACGCCCAGTGGCTCGCAGTTTTGTATCTGCTTAACCACAAGCTCAATGTCTTCAAGCGCCAAGTCCACGTTTTCAACTTGATAAAATGATAACATGGTATCAAAACTTTGAAATAGCTCATCATTTGATAACGTGATAAAACCGCGCTCGTCCATGCTATCAATCAGATACTCCGCCATCAGCATATCGATGGTGGAAAGCCTTCTTAAATTCAGCTGCCAACGGACATAATCTTGAATATTTCCTTGCGTGGCAAGCTTATAATCATCCTGACTGTCTTCGCTATCAATGCCCGTGGTTGCCGAAGATTCATAGCTATAAATATCATCCCACTGTGCATCCACTGGCATGTCGATTTGCTGGCTGGTAAGATGCTCGCTACTATCTATCCCGTCTAAGCCAAATTCCTCATCATAGCGGTAATCGCTGTCTGCATAACTATCCCTATGCTTGTCATCATAACTGTCGCTGTCACTGTAACTATCACTTGGGCTATGATTTGCATACTCATGCACTGCCGAGGATTCACTGTGCTCGGGATAGTCTTGGCTAGCAGAAGCAGGATAAAAATCATCCGACGCTAGATAATCTTCCAACACCTCAGTTTCATGACGGGTATAGTCATCTAAATCAGCTTCAGACAACTCAACACCTTCTACTTGATAGTCATCATAGTCATAGTCATAGTCGTTATCTGTATCGTGTTCTGGATAGTTTTCGCCATCGGGTAAGTTATCGTCGTCTTCATAAGACGTCTCCCACTCTTCTTCACGCTCAAGCAGGGGGTTGCTATCGAGTTTAAGCTGCACTTCTTGTTCAAGTTCAAGACTCGATAATTGCAGCAAGCGAATTGCCTGCTGCATTTGTGGGGTGAGTGTCATCCCCGTCGTTAGCTTTGCCCCAATACCAATTTTCATAACGCGTTTTTTTAAGCCTTATTCTAATGAGGTTAGTTTAGATGGTGTGTCTATGGTGTGTTCATGCTCTGCTAGGTTGCTAGTTTAGTATTGTTTCAACAAGATATGCTAGTATTT
>NZ_DAMBOA010000026.1:9897-20780 GCF_032064105.1 Moraxella sp. CTOTU49097
CATGCTCTGCTAGGTTGCTAGTTTAGTATTGTTTCAACAAGATATGCTAGTATTTTTTGACATTCAGCCGTATATTAATTATCTGCACTGTGCTTAGCTGCAGCACCCACAAATTTTCCTAAATTTTTTGCTTACGAAATCACACCATGACAAAACTGACAAAATTTGCGATTGTTGAACTCAATAGCCAGACCGATATCTTAGCAAATCTTCAATCTATTGAATTAGGTATTAAAATTGCCAGTGAACGCGGCACCCGCATGGTGATTTTGCCAGAAAACGCTTTTTGTTTTGGCAAACAGGGTTTTGCCAGTCAATATTTTGACGCCTTAAAAGCTTGGTCGGCACAGACTGCCCGCCACTACGGTGTGTATCTGCTGGCAGGAACCTTGCCCTGCCCGTATCGACCTGACGGTACGCCTGTGGCTGACGGCAAACTTCGGCAAAGCTCACTATTATTTGACCCGGCAGGCGACTGCTTAGCGCGCTATGACAAAATTCATTTGTTCAAAGCCACCGTCAATGATAGCACAGGCAACTACGATGAAGGTAGAACCTTCGAAGCCGGTAAGGAGCTTATTGTGGCGGATACCGAGTTTGGCAAAATCGGCATGATGGTATGTTTTGATATTCGTTTCCCCACCCTTGTGGTCAAACTACGCGAACTAGGCGCAGATATACTCACCGCGCCTTCGGCGTTTACCTACCAAACAGGGAAAGCACATTGGCATGCGCTACTCACCGCAAGAGCGCTCGATAGTCAGTGCATGGTTATTGGCGCAGGTCAGACGGGTGACCATGTGGTCAATCCCTCAGCGCCTAGCAACGTTCGCAGCACTTGGGGGCATAGCGAGTTTATCACCAGTGATGGCGAGCGCGTTTTGACCCAAACAATCGATACAGCAAACGACGTAGCAAACGATGCAGTAACCCGAGATTTTGACACCACCAACAATTTAGCTCATTTACCTTTATCTGCCAAAGCAGCAAGCTGGCTGCCTAAGTCAGATGGTCGCCCAGAGCTTGACAAAAATGCTGACCAAAATACTAGTAAAACAACCCTATTACAGCAGGCCCCGAGCGTGATTTTTGCCGACTTTGATGCGGATGCGCAGCAAATAACTCGGCAGAATATTGCGTTGCTCGAATGTCAAAAATTGTCTATCATAGCAAATAACACCTAACGACCCTTAAGCGAAAAATGGATAATCCACTTTTTGAATATTTAAAGAATAGCCCAATTTTTAGCCGTCTTGATCCTTATATGTTTCAAGTGGTCGAAAACTCACTACATTTTAAACAGTTGAGTCCGCAAGAAGTGTTATTTACGGAAGGCGAGCATGGCGATTTTATGGCGTTTTTGCTGATTGGGGAGCTATCAGTCATTAAATACAGCCCTTCAGGGGCAGAAATTAAAGTCGGTGAAATTCGGGCGGGCGAAAGTACGGGTGAAATGGCACTGTTAGATTTACTAACTCGCTCCGCCACCATTAAAGCCGCCAGCCTGTGTGCACTTGTCACCTTGTCCCGCGCTGACTTTGAGCGACTGTTATCAGATTATCCTCGTATCGGTGTTGAGATGCTGCGTGGCTTAGCGATTATCTTGAGCCTTAATCTTCGCCGTACTTCTGAGCATTTGACTCGCGCGGTAAACGCGTAAGATGGCTAAGGCTGATGTGGTTAGGCTTAATATTTTTTTCATGTTTAATATTACTGCTTAACCTGCCTACTATTGTGAGCTATCGCCGTGAGCGGGGATGCGCTTTGTCATACACTTGCGATAAATGCCCAAAATCCAAATGGGTATAAATCTGTGTGGTACTAATATCACTGTGTCCTAGCAATTCTTGGACACCACGCAAATCACCACTATCACTTAAAATATGTGAGGCAAAACAGTGTCTCAGCAAATGCGGGTATAAGTCTTGCGCGATACCGGCACGTTTGGCCTGTAGCTTGATACGCAGCTGCACGGTGCGCGTTGAGATACGCGTCCCATAACGTTCACTGACGAATACCGCAGGGTCTTGCTCTTCCACCCATAGCGAGCGATGCGGCAAATAGTTGATGAGTGCCTGCCAAGCTTTTTCGCCAATCGGTACGATGCGCGTTTTTCCACCTTTACCCAGTACGCGTAACAGCCGCTGTGATTTGTCGATGTCAGACATATTGAGTCCCACTAGCTCGCCGACCCGCAAACCACTGCCATACAGTAATTCTAGCATGGCTTTATCGCGAATCCATAACCGCGCTTCATGGCTATCTTCTGGCGCAGCTTGGTCTAACAGCTGGGATAATACATCGATATCAAGTAACGTGGGCAAGGGTCTCGGGGCGCGTTTAAGACGTATGGTTGTGGTAGGATTTAGTGTCATCAGCTGCTGAGCAATCAACCATTTATAAAGTTGACGCAACACGGTCAGTTCATATTGACTACTGGATTTGGATATTTTATCGACATCCAATCGTTGAATTAGGAAGTCTGACAACTGCTGACGGGTGATATGACAAAGCTCGGTATGTTGCTCATAGCAATACGCCAAAAAAGGCTGTAGCGCTTGGCGGTAACTTTTGATGGTCGCTGCGCTATAACGCTTACTGCTTAGCTCAGCAAGCCAGCGATCTACCAAAGCTTGGTCAGCGGTATTGAACATAGGCGCTGCCGCATGCGGCATTAAGTGGGTGGGCAAATCATCGTTTGCTGATTTGCCTACACGGTTGCGCTGATTTTTCCCTTGACTATTTTTCCCTTGACTTAGGCTACGGCTAGTTGTCATAGTGGCGATTAGCGAGGTTGGGTGCTATTCATGGTAAGGATGTCCCTCGTCTGAACGATGTTCCTCACTTGGTTGTGCCGGCGCAAATTTTAGCCCCGCACCTGCCATCAAACCCTCAGGACTAAAGACGCCTTCGTACACAAAGGTCGCAGGACCCGTCATATACACAGGATAACCTTCTTGCCAACGAATCACCAAACTGCCGCCATACAACTGCGCTCGAATATCCACGCCTTCATCTAGCCAGCCTTCACGCACCCCTGTGGCAACGGCAGCACACGCGCCCGTACCACAAGCTTGCGTTTCGCCCACGCCGCGCTCATAGACGCGTAGCCTGATATGGCGATTATTCATCACCTGCATAAACCCGACATTGACGCGCTCAGGAAATGCAGGGTGACTCTCAATCGCTTTACCGAGTTTTTCCACCTCGGCGGTCAATACATCATCCACTTTGATGACGGCATGGGGATTGCCCATATTTGCCACATAGAGTGTCACAGGCGTACCATCCACATTGAGCCGGTATGAATTTTGAACTTTAGTAATGGTTTTGGGGGTAAAAGGAATCTCATCGGGCTCAAATTTTGGTTTGCCCATATCCACTTTTACCCAGCCATAGTCATCGGTGCTAAGGGTGATAATACCGCTGGCGGTTTCTACCCGAATACGCTGTTTAAATGACAATTTACGCGCCTGCACAAAGCGGGCAAAACATCTAGCGCCATTGCCGCATTGCTGCACTTCACTGCCATCTTTGTTAAAAATACGATAGCGAAAATCGACATCAGGGCGGCTTGGCGGCTCAACAATCAGCAACTGGTCAAAGCCAATGCCTAAGTGTCTATCCCCTAATAACGCTACCAACTCTTTGGTCAAGTGAAGTCGCTGTGTGACCAGGTCAATGACCATAAAGTCATTTCCCAGTCCATGCATTTTGGTAAATTCAATTAACATTGTTATTCCTTAAAATTATTTTGATTTATGCACGCTATCTTATCATGATAGCTGATTTTTTATAAGGTAATTGGAGAACAAAAAAACCTTAGCAAGTCAAGCAAATTTGGGCTCGGTTGCTAAGGTTTTGGTTTCAGTTGCTAAGGTTTTGGGCTCAGAGGAATCAATAAGGCTTAGCGTTGCCAGCAAACGTTACAGTTTAGATTTAATCTACCAATTTTTCGTTTTGCCAAAGGCTCTCAACCGTTTCACGCTCACGAATGACATGGGCGTGACCCTCTTTGACCAAAATTTCACAAGCACGTGGGCGGCTATTGTAATTGCTCGACATTACAAACCCATACGCCCCTGCGCCTGTGATGGCTAGAATATCATTGTCAGCCAATGCCAACACACGGTTTTTTGCCAAAAAGTCGCCCGTCTCACAAATCGCCCCGACCATATCCCAAACTTTGGGTTCAACCGGTGAGTTCAACTGTGTGGGAATGACTGCCATCTCTGACTGATAAAGTGCCGGACGAATCAAATCATTCATCGCGGCATCGACAATGGCAAAATTTTTGTGTTCGGTAGGTTTTAAAATATCCACGCGGGTCAATAATACGCCTGCATTGGCAACGATACTACGACCTGGCTCTAGATAAAGTGTTAAGCCTAAAGTTTTCAGTTTTGGTAACAGTAACTGCGCAAATTGTTGAATACTTGCAACGTCTTCGTCAATATACTGCACACCCAAGCCACCGCCCAAATCAATATGCTCAAGCGCAATACCTTGCTTGGCAAGTGCGTGAATCATCTCAATGACTTTATCCAATGCATCCATAAAGGGCTGAACTTGGGTCAACTGCGAGCCAATATGACAATCAATACCGACGACTTTTAGGTGCGGTAAGTCATGGGCAATTTGGTAGATACGGGGCGCATCTTCATGGGTGATGCCGAATTTATTTTCTTTGAGCCCTGTGGAGATATACGGATGGGTTTGCGCGTCGACATTGGGATTGACGCGTAGCGAAATTGGCGCTTGCTGCTGTAGTTTGCCTGCCACTGCATTGATGCGGTACAGCTCAGCTTCTGATTCGACATTAAAGCAAGCAATCCCTACTTCAAGGGCAGTGCGGATATCTTCGGCGGTTTTGCCAAGTCCTGAAAATACGATTTTTTTGGGGTCACCGCCCGCAGCCAAAACCCGCGCAAGCTCGCCCCCTGTGACAATATCAAACCCTGCCCCTGCTTTGGCAAGTTCGTTTAATACCGCAAGGTTACTATTGGCTTTTACCGCATAACAAATCTGATGCTCAATTTCAGCAAAACTATCATCATAAGCTTTATAAGCTGCCAAAATCGCCTGCTGACTATACACATAGGTCGGTGTGCCGAAGGTCTTTGCGATATCCGCAAGACTGACGCCATCCATCATCAAGGAATTGCCATCATAATTCAGACAGTTGATTGATTTGACGTGTTCGGTCGGATTGATCGCTAAACTTGCGGCTGCATCATTAGTAATCATTTTTACCTCCAACCGATGGCACCGATGGCGTAGTCGCTGATTGCGGCGTTGGGGTTGCATTATTATCAATCATGACATTGGGATCTTGGGTGTTGATATCGACTTTGGTATCAGAAGCATTGGCAGTGGTGCTGGTCGGTTTGGCGGCCGCATCGACTACTTGTTGGCTATTGTTGGTAGGTAGGTACAATGCCCCTTTTTGCCCACATCCTGTCAGCACATTGGTTGCCAACATCACCGTCAGCACGGCGATTGTTGGGGATAGTTTTGAAATTTGCATGAATGCCCTTAATTTTAAGAATAAAATAAGTGTAAAAATAGAATCTGCGATGGGGTTATTGTAGCTGTTTTTGCGTTTTATAAGCAATTATCTCACCTTATTTCTCACCTTATTAAAGATGAGCGTTAAATCCATGATTTCTGTTAAATTTTCATTTTGTTGAAACTATTGTTGTTGTGGTATGCTTTTTTGCTATCGTGATGACAACAAAAATTTGGCAAAAAATTACCACAATACAATTTTTTTAATCTACAATAAATTACTTAAGACAAGGATAGCTTAAAATTTAATCCAGTTAGGAAGGGGCTTGTTGCAAGGAATGCACAAGATCTTGTCTAAAGGAACAGCCATGCAAAATCCGATCTTAGTACTTAATTGTGGGTCTTCATCAATCAAATACGCGTTATTAAGCAATGACAGCAGCGAGCGCGTTGCCGGTCTTGCGGAAAACTTGGGCTTAGATACGGCACGTATCAAACACACCGACCTCAATGGGGAAAAAGTCGAAATCTCTTTGGCAGGCGCCAATCATCAATGGGCGCTGCAAAAAATATTAGGTTTATTAGCAGCTTACAAACCCGTTGCCGTGGGTCACCGTGTGGTGCATGGCGGGCGTGAGTTTTCTCATGCCGAAAAAGTCAATGACCATGTCTTGGCGGAAGTCAAACGGCTAAAAGTATTGGCACCACTGCACAACCCTGCCCATGCCTTAGGTATTGAAGCGGTGGAAAAAATCTACCCAGATTTGCCGCAAGTGGTCGTGTTTGATACCGCCTTTCACCAAACCATGCCCGCCAAAGCCTACCGCTACGCCATTCCAAAAGATTTGTACAATGAGCATTACATCCGTCGCTATGGCTTTCATGGTAGTTCGCACGCCTATGTCAGCCACCGCGCTGACAGCCTAGCCCCTCATCAACAAGCCAATGGTTGGATTACAGTGCATTTGGGCAATGGTTGCTCGTTAACCGCCGTGTATGATGGCAAAAGCTTGGACACTAGCATGGGTCTGACCCCGCTTGAAGGTGTGGTCATGGGTACGCGCAGTGGTGATGTTGACCCAAGTTTGCATATTCACTTACACCGTATTTTGGGCTATAGCCTTGACCAAATTGATACGATTTTAAATAAACAAAGCGGGTTGCTGGGCATTTCAGGTATCTCAAGCGACATGCGCACGGTGGAGCAAGCCGCCAATGAAGGCAACGAAGATGCCAAACTTGCCATCGAAATTTTCTGTTATAAAGCAGCCCGCTATATCGCCTCTCTCAGCTGTGCATTACCGACCTTCACTGGCTTGGTATTTACCGGGGGTATCGGTGAAAACAGCGCCTCAATTCGTCAAAAAATCTTACAAAACTTGCCGCATTTTGGCATCAAAGCGAACCTTGACAAAAATGCCGAGCTCTCTCGGGGTGCCGAAGGCAGTTTCCACCAAGCCGACAGCCAACTGCAATTGTGGGTGATTCCGACCGATGAAGAATACCAAATCGCCAAAGAAACCAAAGAAGTCTTAGGTTTATAAACCCTCTCACCCTGATGACCCATCAGGGTTTTTAGTTTGAATAAAATAACAAATAGGAACTATTATGCAAACTATTTTATTTGTGCCTACCAGTAGTGGCATTGGCTTGACCTCAGCTTGTTTGGGTTTTATCCGTGCGCTCGATTATATCGGGCTAAAAGCAGGATTTTTAAAACCCTTTAGCCAAAATACCACCGCCAATCATGAAACTGATGACAGCTCAAGCGTGCTTGCAAAACATGCCTTTAACTTAAACCCGCCATCCTCAATTGACCGTAGCCGCTTAGAGCGCGTGATTGGGGATGGTCAGTTAGATGACTTGATGGAAGAAGTGGTTGCCAAGCACCAAGCATTGGCTGACCAATATGACGTTATCGTCTGTGAAGGTCTGGCTGCCGACAATGATTCAAGTTATGCAGAATTGGTGAATTTAGCCATCGTCAACGCGCTAGATGCCAAAGTTATCTTGGTCAGTAGTGGCGATATTGCAAACCCTGATAGTTTGGTAGACAAGTTAGATATTTTTGCCCGTGATTTTGGTGGTATGGCAAGCGAGCGCACGTTAGGCACGATTTTGATGCGCGTCAAAAACGTGGACAACCATTATGATGAAGCACCCGTCGCGCCTGGTAAAGCCAAAGTTGATTTGGCAGCTGAGCAGTTACAGGCGATTAAATCCCACTCGCCTTATTTTGACTCCGATAAATTTCGCTTGATTGGCGTGGTACCTTTTAGCAACACCTTAAGTGTCCCCCGTACCTGGGACGTGGCTCGTGAGCTTGATGCCAAATGGCTCAATGAAGGTGACGCCAAAAACCGCCGTGTGCTTAATACTTTACTAGTTGCGCGTACTGTTGCCAATATTGAAGATTCTTTCACCCGTGGCAACTTACTGGTGACGGCAGGCGACCGTGACGATTTGATTTTGGCAACTGCGCTTAGCACCATGAATGGTGTACCGCTAGCAGGTCTTATTCTGACAGGCGGTATCGTGCCGAACCAAAAGATTATCAATCTGTGTCGCCCCGCGCTAAAAACGGGGATTCCTGTAATGCTGGTTGACACTGACAGCTTTGATACTGTCACCAAACTTAACCACATCAGCCATGAAATCCCCGCAGATGATACCACTCGCGCCAGTGAAGTCACCGATTTTGTCGCCGCGCATTTGGATTTGGACTGGATCAAAACCACTTTTAGTCAAGGCAACAACAACCGCAAACTCTCGCCTTCGGCTTTTCGTCATACCTTGGTCAAAAAAGCCCAAGCTGCCAAAAAAACCATCGTACTCCCTGAAGGCGCTGAGCCCCGTACCGTTGAAGCAGCGGTCATCTGTCAAACTCGTGGTATTGCCCATTGTATCTTACTTGCCAAACGCAGTGAAGTCGAAGAGGTTGCCAAGAACTTGGGGCTCACCCTACCTGAAGGCCTGCAGATTCTTGACCCAGAGACCTTGATTGACAAGTACGTCAAACCCATGGTTGAGCGCCGTAAAGGCAAACTCGATGAACTGCAAGCCCATGAACAGCTCAAAGATACCGTCGTGCTGGGTACCATGATGCTGTACTTGGGTGAGGTCGATGGTCTGGTATCTGGCGCCGTACATACCACCGCCAATACTGTGCGCCCGGCATTTCAGTTAATTAAAACAGCGCCGCAGTACTCGCTGGTATCGTCAATTTTCTTTATGCTCCTGCCTGAGCAAGTGGTGGTGTATGGGGACTGTGCCATCAACCCAGACCCTACCGCAGAACAGCTGGCTGAAATCGCCCTACAATCCGCCCAATCTGCCAAAGCGTTTGGTATCGAACCCAAAGTTGCCATGATTAGTTACTCGACAGGGACATCAGGTGAAGGTGCGGACGTGGATAAAGTGCGTCAAGCCACCGAAATCGCCAAAGCCAAAGCGCCTGAGATGGGCATGGCTGGTTTACTCATTGACGGTCCGTTACAATATGACGCAGCCAGTGTCGCAAGCGTGGCAAAATCCAAAGCGCCAAATTCTCCAGTGGCAGGTCAAGCCAATGTATTTATCTTCCCAGATTTGAACACTGGCAATACTACCTATAAAGCGGTGCAGCGCTCTGCTAACGTGGTGAGCATCGGTCCTATGCTGCAAGGCTTAAATAAGCCTGTGAATGACTTGTCGCGTGGCGCCTTGGTTGAAGATATTGTCTATACCATTGCGGTCACAGCCGTTCAAGCCGCTAGCAGTGAGTTTTAAGCTTTTATGTTTAAAAAAAGGTGAGTGTCAAACTCACCTTTTTGTTGTCTATCGCCATTGCCTGTCACACAGGATATCAGCTTAAATGCAAGGCTACTGTTCCAACACTCGCCTATTTTTCGCTGAATAGGCTATTTTCCCACCACTAAGTTAGTGCGCCACAATCTGTTATGCCCAAAAATTGCTTTATGGTAAAATGTCGCACGAAGTGATTTTTTTGCGCAATGTGCCAACCGATGAACCGCCGAACCAGCCATAAGATGTGTCAGTGATGATGAAGGATTTTAGTTTTCTTTACCCTAAACTTGTATTGGGCTTGTGGTTATGACAATGCCTCGCTGTATTCGTGTCTGGTTGGGTGGCTCATTTGATCCGATACATTTGGCGCATTTACAGATGATTACGCATGTGTACCATGAGCTCATGCGCGCTTTCCCCAATGTTGATATCATCGCCAAATTACTGCCCACGGCGGGTTCGCCCTTAAAAACCCAACCAACTTCCAACCAGCAGCGCCTTGAGATGCTTAGGCTTGCGATTGACGATGTGCCTTTTTTATCGATTGATGAGACTGAGCTGCAGTGTCAGCCGCCTGTGTATAGCTTTCATACCTTAAGTGAGTTTAAACAGCGTTATCCCAATGACCTACTGATTTTTGTTCTCGGACAAGACAGTGTTGAACAACTTGATAAATGGTATCGCGGCTTTGAGCTGCTTTCGCTGACCAATCTATGGGTGCTACCCCGTCCTGCCTTGGGCAGTCTTAGCCGCAATTTAAGCCACACTTTACACCAAAACTTAAACCAAAATGCTTTAGCAACTATAGATAAAACCCCTAGTATAAATATTGATAATCGGTTAATGCCTTTTATCATTCATTCGCCAAAAGACTTGATAAATCAAACCACTAACCATATTTATATTGATAAGTTTGTCGTGCCTGATATTGCCAGTCGTGATATCAGGGCTTGGATATACAGCACAGAAGCTCGGCAACGGCAGCAAGCGCGGCTAAGTCTACCGAGTCAAGTTTATCGGTATATTGTTGAGCATCAGTTATATGCCCCAGACGTTTAGCCTGATATTGATTTACATTTTTTGATAACCTGTGCGTTAGATTTTTGTTAAAATAGCGCACTTTTTTTAGGATTGTCATGATCCTATTTTAAGCTACCCTTATAACCCAATCATTATGACCCAATTCATGGAACCCACGCATTTATGACCGATACCCAATTTGCTAGTTTAGTCAATCAACACCCTGCCCACCAACAGTTAACCACTTGCCTTGACATCGTTCAAGATGCCTTGGATGATCTAAAAGCCAAAAACATTACCGTACTCGATGTTGCTGATATGACTGAAGTCATGGAGCGTATCGTGATTGCCGAAGGGACATCTACCCGCCACCTTAAAGCGGTTGCCGACCATGTCGCGATGAAAGCGAAGCAATCAGGATTTAATCCGATTGGTGTGGAAGGTCAAGGCACCAGTGATTGGACCTTGATTGATTTGGGCGCTGTGGTGGTGCATGTGATGATGCCACAAGCCCGCACGTTTTATGACCTAGAAGGCTTATGGCAAGGTCAATCGCAGCGCGAGCGTAT
>NZ_DAMBOA010000027.1:0-20376 GCF_032064105.1 Moraxella sp. CTOTU49097
GTGCGTATTATACGCTTTTCTTTTTACCTGTCAATACCACTACGAAAAGTTTTTTCATTTATTTTCAAATTAGTTTTTTATAGTTAAAGATAAGAATGCTTATACTCATCAATATACTGGTCGCTAGGGTAATTAAGACAATTTTGGCTAGTTCTGGTGCTAGTGCGTTTGAGGGGATATTTTCATCACTATAATGGCGAACCATTTTAAGATGCCTGGCAATTGGAAATACGAGAACCAATAGGCTTAATAGATAAAAATTTTGTCGCAAGGTCACAAAAGTAATGAGTAAAAAGTAAGCACCCAACAACATGAACCGATACAGGTGGCTCATGCTTTCTTTGCCTAAGGTGGTGGCAAGGGTATTTTTACCAGCGCTTGTATCTGTGTCAAAGTCCCGCATATTGTTAATCATCAATACGCAAGTGCATAGCAGGCCGATCACCACGGCAGCAATAATATCCATCACGCGGATAAATTGTGTTTGTAGGTACACGCCCCCTAATACATTAATCAAGCCGAAGAATAAAAATACTGCTATTTCCCCTTTCGCATTGTACCCATAGGGGTTTTTACCCACGGTATAGGTCACTGCGGCGATGATGGCGATGATGCCCAATGCTAAGAAGGTGAAGAAATCGGTCAGACTGTTAAAGCTCAGCCAAAGTAAGCCAATACCGCAGCCAAAAATCAACAGCCCCCAACTTATGATTAATTTCTTGAGGGTCTTGGGATTGATTGTACCTTGGGCTGTCTGTCTGTCGAGTCGCTGGGCATCCGTACCCCGTATGCCATCGCCATAGTCGTTGGCTAAATTGGATAAAATCTGTAAGCCTAAGGCAACCCATAGGCTTAGCAAAAAGATTTGCCAATTTTTGGTTTCAAAGCTACCAATACGCGAGTATGCCAACGCATTGGCTACTATAATGCCAGCTACCGCTAATGGATAAGTGCGTGGGCGAGTCGCTTGCCAAAATGCTTGTAAAAAATTGACCATCACTCACTCGAAACCTTGTATCACCAATCGCAACATCTAAATGGATTTAGCCATTTAGATGCACGTTTACCAATGATGCGGGGTTTATGTTGATTTTTTTAGACCTGCTTGCGCCAACAACGCACCTAAGCTACCGATTTTTTGCGGTTTTTCGGCTGCTTGGTTTTGCGGTTTAGCGGCTTTGTCACTACGTTGAGGTTTGCCCGAATGTTTGGCTGATTTGCTGCCGCGCTCGGTAGGGTCTGCGTGTTTTTTGGTCGTACCAGCCACTGATTGGTTGGTATTTTTTGCTTTACTAGCGGGTGCTTTTTCAGCCGGTTTGGCTACCATTGGGGTGTCTGACTTCATGCTAAAGCCCACGCGTTTACGCTCTGCATCCACTGAAATCACGCGAACGGTGACAATATCACCTGGTTTGACATGATTTAACGGATCGGCGATAAACTCGTTACCCATCTCTGAGATATGCACCAAGCCATCTTGATGGACGCCCACATCAACAAAACAACCAAAACTTGTCACATTGGTGACCACGCCTTCAAGCGTCATGCCTTCGGTTAAATCGTTGAGGCTATTGACATCGTCACGAAACTTTGCTGTTTTAAAGCTCGGTCTTGGATCGTATGCAGGTTTGGCTAATTCTTGTTTGATGGCAGCGGCTTTCAGCGTTGCTTGCTCGGCATCATTAACCTCATCGTTTGCGGCAGCGACCAGTGAAGCGGTCAGATTGTTAAGCGCTGACTCGTCACCTAGCACATCGTTGAGATTGTTATCAGTTGAGGCCAGCCATTGTTTGACCATCTCGTAGTTTTCTGGGTGTAACCCTGTCGCATCTAACGGCTCATCGCCGCCACGAATGCGTAAAAAACCTGCCGCTTGTTCAAAAGTTTTAGCACCCAATCTTGGCACGTTTTTGAGCTGTTCACGGTTGGCAAAGGCGCCATGTTCGTTGCGGTAGTTGACAATTTGCTGCGCCACATTAACATTGAGACCTGCGATATAAGACAAAATCGCAGGACTTGCGGTATTGACATCTACGCCCACCGCATTCACACAGTCTTGCGTGACTTTGGTTAAACTATCAGCCAGCTGCGTTTGGTTGACGTCATGCTGATATTGACCCACGCCAATGGCTTTGGGATCGACTTTAACCAGCTCAGACAAGGGATCTTGCAAACGACGGGCAATCGATACCGCCCCACGAATGGATACATCAAGCTCTTGTAATTCTTGCGATGCCAGTTCGCTGGCTGAGTACACAGACGCACCAGACTCATTGACCACCACAGGCACCGCTTTGATATCGCCGTTGCCCTCGGCGCTGTTTTCTGCCAAAATTTCTTTGATTAAGGCATCTGTCTCACGGCTAGCCGTACCATTACCAATGGCGATTAAATGCACATGGTGATTTTTGAGTAAATCGGCAATGGTTTGTTTGGCTTCATCGACCTTATTGTCTGGGGCAAATGGATACACTGTTGCAATCGCAAAACTATCATCGCTATTTTTGGCAACATGACCTAAGCTATCAACCACGGCCATTTTGACCCCATGACGGATACCCGGATCGACGCCTAAAATCGTTTTTTGACCCGCTGGCGCTCCCATTAATAGATGCTGTAAATTGTTTGCAAACACGTCAATGGCTGCTGATTCAGCCGTTAAGCGTTTTTCTGTGAGCAAACGATGCTCAATATGCGGACGCCATTTGTCCAACCACAGTTTTTTGCCCAGTGACAATAAAAACTGTTGACGCTCACTAGGCTCAGCAGCCGTTAAATTAAATGCGTGATTAATTTGCTCAATAAATGGTGCATCATCGCCTTCAATCGCAATCGTCAATACGTTGTCTTGGCGACCGCGTAGCATCGCTAATAATCGATGATTGGGTAGACGCGCCAAGCTTTCAGCATGGTCAAAATAGTCTTTGTATTTTTCGCCGACTTCCCGTTTTTCTTCGCCCACTAGACGGCTATGAATTTGGGCGATTTTACCAAAGCCGACGCGCAGTTTGTCGAGTAGGTCAAGCTGCTGTGTCCACTCATCGATAATAATGGCGCCGATACCTGATAGCTGTTTTTCTTTATCTTCAAAAATTGACGCTTCGGCTTCGCCGTTGTCATCCTGTACAGGCGCTGGTGCTTGGTAATCTGATAATGCTGAGGCTGGGCTTACTGACTCATTTAGAACTGCCAAGGCAATTGGCTCAAGTCCTGCTTCACGCGCTTGGGTTGCCAATGAGCGGCGGCGCGGACGATACGGCAAATAAATGTCTTCTAGCTCAAGTTTGGATGCCGCTTGATTGATGCGCTCACTCAATTCATCGGTCAGCTTATTTTGTGAAGTCAACAGCTCAATAATTTTTTGCCGGCGAATGGCCATATCTCGTTCATAGCTGAGCGATTTTTCCAGACTACGCAATTGTATGTCATCGAGCCCGCCGGTTTGTTCTTTACGATAGCGGGCAATAAACGGAATCGTCGCCCCATCATCGTAGAGTTTGACGAATGCCATCATTTGGTTGAGTTTTATACCAAGATTGGCAGCTAATTTTTGATAAATGGCTTGCTGGACTTGCTCAGAGAGTACATCTACCGCTGGATTAGCCGCAATGGCAGTAACGTTTGTAGTCATATTTTTGCCTAACACTTATAAGGATGAACTCATAACTTCAGAGTTCACGCATTATAACAAAACAATACAAAAAGATAATAGGTAAACGCTATTTTAACAAAAATCTTTAGTGAATTTTTACCTTGCTAAAGATACCCCTGTTGTTAAACTAAAATTTTGCTAACTGATGACTATATAATAGGTGGCTACCCTAAAGCTAACGTCGCATTTTTAGCAAAATCACTACAACTATCGACACATTTTTTTGCTTTAATAACCGCATAACCACGCAAATTTGGCTGAATAATAAGATTGATAATGCTTGCAAGTTGTAACCAATCGTTTCAAAATACCTTTATCAGTCCCTAATGAAAATTTTTATACCCATATATTTTATACCATTGCCTGTCCTAACTATTAATTAAAGGTTCAGTGCAACACGCTAATGGAACATATTTAGCCTTTATAAAAAACAATTGGGCATTTATAAAAACTGTGTAGCGAAAACAACATTCGAGTGAAAATAACGTTAGTGATAGGAATATGGGTGATAGGAATATCGACGATAAAAATGAGGAAAATAATCAATGAGTGATGACATCAACCCCACTGTAGAATCTACCCCCAATCAATCAGCCGCCGGCGATATGAATCAGCGCATTTTGGTCGTTGATGACGATGCGCGCCTTCGCACTTTGTTGCAACGTTTCTTAGAAGATGATGGTTATATTGTACGTACTGCGCATGACGGCAACCAAATGGACAAATTGATGCAGCGCGAGTTATTTTCGCTGATTGTGCTGGATTTGATGCTACCTAACGAAGACGGAATCAGTATTTGCCATCGCTTACGCGCAGAAAACTCCGATATTCCGATTATTATGTTGACCGCTAAAGGTTCCGATGCCGATCGTATCGCAGGACTTGAAGCAGGCGCGGATGATTATCTGCCAAAACCCTTTAACCCCAAAGAATTATTGGCACGTATTAAAGCCGTGTTGCGTCGGCAAACGCGTGAATTGCCAGGCGCACCCAGTCAGCAAATGGAAGTGGTGGAATTTGGGTCATGGACATTAGATTTATCAACGCGCACCCTAAAACGTGATGGTAACATCGTGACCTTAACCACAGGTGAATTTAGTGTATTAAAGGCTTTGGTACAACATCCCCGTGAGCCATTAACCCGTGATAAACTGATGAATTTGGCACGCGGCCGTGAATGGGGCGCAATGGAGCGCTCAATTGATGTGCAAGTATCGCGTTTACGCCGTCTCATCGAAGATAACCCTTCGCAAGCGCGCTATATCCAAACCGTTTGGGGCGTGGGCTACGTGTTTGTACCCGATGGCGCAGATAGCTAGACAAGCGCTATTAAAGAGAGCGAATTAAAAAAGCCAATTAAAAAAGCTAAGTTAACAGAGTTAAAAACTTTTATGATAAAACCGTTGATTGTAAATACAGCCTGTCACCTGGTGATGGGCTTTTTAGGTTCTGGTAAAACCAGTTTTATCAATGCCTGTATCACGCATTTTCAGCAGCAAGAAAAGTGGGCGATTTTGGTCAATGAAGCAGGTCAAATCGGTATTGATGAAAAGCTATTGGCGGCTAATGCTGACCATGATTTAGCGATTCGCCAAGTATCTGGTGGCTGTATCTGCTGTACGTCGCAACTGCCGCTACAGATTGCGCTCGCTCGCTTGACTTCTGAGTATAGACCTGACCGATTATGGATTGAGCCGACAGGGCTTGCACACCCGCGAGAGCTGATTGAGCAGCTATCTGCCCCGCATTGGCAAACTGCGCTGTCGCTAAAATCTGCCATCAGTATCGTCAATGCGCGTCATTGGCAAGATGCCCGTTATCGTGACAATGAAGGCTACCAAGCACATGTGCGATTTTGTGATGTGGTGGTGATTAATCGTTTTCATGGGTTGGATGACACCCAAAAAATCCAATTGACCGCATGGGTAAAGGGTTTAAACCCTAAAGCAAAATTGATTTGGCAAACAGAACAAACGCTGAGCGAAGACAATCTGCGGCAATTGCAACAAGCGCTCAATCAATCAAGCCAAGTGCTTGCCGAGCGTAGCCACTATCAACAAGTTAGCTTAACGAGCTTTGCTCAGTCCCCCGCTCTATCCACCATCCAAGCCTACACGCCCCAATCACCGACAGCTACCAACGATGACTTGCCATTTCGCTATCATGATGTACAAAACGGCTATCAAATCATCGGATGGCGGGTGTCAGCCGACTGGACAATTGATATGACTGTACTGATGGAATGGTTGTTGGCACTGCCCAACTGGCAACGTATCAAATCGGTGGTTCATATCAAACATACGCATGGTGAGCAATGGCAAACCATGAATTTTACCCCGGATTCGCTCGATTTGGTGGCCTGTGAGCCGCAAACCGATAACCGTATTGAAGTGATTTTTTTGGATAACACTATCGAATTGGATTTTGATAGGCTCGATACTGAGCTGATGATGATGTTTGGGCATATCAGTTAAGCTTACGGTTGATGGATAGCCCATTTTATTGTCTATTTTTTTGACTTCTCGGCTGTTTTTTTCATTGATTATGTGGCGTTAACATCATGTGTGATACGGATGATAGTGTCATTTTCAAGGTTTTTTTCTTGCATATCAAACCCTGTCTGAGTGATGGTGAGCAAGCTACTCACGCGCGTCCCATAGCTACTTCCTAGCAGCTTATCGAGGCGATTGGCAGGAATAAAGATGGAAGACAACGCCAACTCTGTCTCCATACCTAAACCTGTATCAGGTAGCTGGGTGATAGGCGCTTGTTCACTGTCTTGCAGTATCTCAAATGCCACGTTTTTCCAATTGGCTGTTTGCCAATCCTCATGCCCAGCAAGCAGCGGCAACAACTCTTGTCGTACTCGCCTGCGCAGTTTTTCCGTTTTAAACCATGCCGTATTTGGTTGACCATTGGATAACACGTATAAGCCTTTTGCCAATACCTCGATGCCATACCCTTTATTATTGAGTAGCACCGCTTGCTGCCGATCGCCGATGACTAGGTTAAACCCATCGTAGCAGGGCAAATCAATTTGCCTTGCGAAAGCTAGCGGCGACCACTCACCACTTAAATAATCAAGGATTAATTGACCGCGAGAGGTGGCAAAGACAGGCTTATCTTTGATAATCTCTCGGTAGTTTAAAATCACCCCCCAGCGCCCATGCACAGGATCGATACCCAACCAAGTGCCCCCTGCTTGCGCATCTTGCCCCGCGATGATTTTTTTTCCATTCGGCAATTGCCATTCATGTAGTGCGCGCGTAGGACGCTGCAAAAATTCATCGCGATTGGATAATAGCACCAAGGGTTTATCCTCAAACAGCTGCCAAGCCAACGCCACAATGCACATACTTTATTCCTTCTAACTGGTTACCATGCCATCGCCCATTGAATTCTGCATCAGCTCGATTACTCATTCCCTAGCTTAGCACCCAAAACTTTTTTGGCAATCACCAGATCGTCATATTGTTCATTTATGATAAAAAATCTAAAAAACTGCCGTTTTAAACGATTGTTGCCCTTGTGAATGAGCTTATGACGCCAATTAGCATCGTGATTATTACCTTAAACGAAGCCGAACGTATCGGCAATATTTTGCGTGACTTAGCCCAGCAAAGCTACCAAAATTTTGAAGTCATCGTGGTGGATTCCAACAGCGAAGATAATACCTGTCAAATTGCAGCCAGTTTTCGCCACCAGTTGCCGGCGATAAGCGTACATAAAATGTCAAAACGTGGCGTCAGCTTGGGTCGTAATACAGGGGCAAGCCTAGCCAAAAATGAACGGATACTGTTTTTAGATGCCGATGTGCGGCTGGATGCAAACTTTTTGCAAAAAGCCAGTCAATTATTGGATAAAAAATCCTTGACAGTAGCCGGCGTGTATATGAACGCTGACCACCTAAAACCTTGGTTTACGGTGGGTTATCAGCTGTTTAACATAGGTATTTTTGTTAGCCAATTTTTATCGCCAACGGCGGTCGGTGCCTGTATTTTTTCCAGTAAATCCGTGCATGAGCAATTGGGTGGGTTTGATGAGTCTATCACCCTGTGTGAAGATTGTGACTATGTCAATCGCGCCAAAAAAATCACCCGCTATCAGATGCTACCGCTCACCTTTCGCTTTGACCCACGCCGCTTGCAGCAAGATGGCTATTTTAATACGGGCTGGAAATACCTGCATGCCAATTTATATCGCTTTTTTGTCGGTGAAATCCGTGATAACAAAATCCGTTACCAGTTTGGGCATTATTATACCCCAAAAAAATAGCGTCGGTGACAACGCTATTTTTCTTTCCGTTGATTTTTTACAGATTAATGCCCTTTAAACTGGGCAGGACGTTTTTGCATAAATGCCGACACGCCTTCTTTAAAGTCTTCCGTGGTTGCCATCTGCATTTGGTACATGACTTCTGCATCAATGGCAGTATCAAGTCCACTGTACGCCACTTGGTTAATAGTCTGTTTCATCGCCGCCAATGTCAAAGTAGGCAAGCTTGTTAAACGGTCGGTGAGTTTTTTCACCGCGGCATCAAGCTCATCGGCTGGCGCGATAGCATTGACTAAGCCTAAATCTTGGGCTTTTTTGGCATCAAACTGCTCGCCAAGCATCACAAGCTCGGTGGTCTTTGCCGCCCCAATCAGTTGCGTTAACTGATAAATCCCGCCCGCATCAGGCACAAGCCCGATATTGACAAACGCCTGCAAAAACTTGGCATTGTCACTGGCCACCCGAAAATCACACGCCAAGGCGATATTCATGCCCGCCCCTGCCGCTGCTCCGTTGATACGGGCGATGATGGGCTTACTGATTTTTCGCAGCTTTCGGCTGATTTCGCCCACGCCAGTGGTCAGCCCGTGTGCCATTTTTAGCACCGCTTGGCGGGTTTCGGTTGAGCCTAACATCTCGCGGATATCGCCACCGCTTGAAAAGCCCTTGCCCGCGCCTGTTAATACGATGACTTTGGCGGTATCGTCATATTCAGCATGGCTTAAGGCTTGCAATAGCTCACCTTTCATGGTGCTGTCAAGGGCATTTAAAGATGCAGGGTCATTTAGGGTAATCGTCGCAACGCTATCTGCAACATCATAGGTGACTTTTTGAAAGGTGGGTTGTTGTGTTTGGGTTGCCGTCATGGGTCATCCTTATACCAAAGAAATAAATACCAAAAAACTAAATATCAAAAAAAAGATACAATAAACCACTTCATCTTACCGAAATTATTTTTTTTTGGGAAATAAAACGCGACTTATAAGGTCAACAATCCAAACCCAACCACAAAATTTTTACAATTTTCAAAATTTCTGTATTGACAGAAATATGTAAAAAGCTCAAAGTAATTAAAAATTGATTGATTTATATCTATTTACTTACACACAGGGCTAAAAAGTGCAACTCACACCTACCATGGAAAAATTTGTCTTACACTGGGGCGAAATGGGCAATAAATGGGGCGTAAACCGTACCGTTGCCCAGATTCATGCCTTGTTATTTTTGGCAGGCAAGCCGATGAATGCCGAAGAAATCCAAGAGACCTTAGGCGTGGCGCGTTCAAATGTGAGCAATAGTATCAAGGAATTGCAGAGCTTAAATCTGGTACAAACCGTACATACGCTCGGTGATAGACGCGATTATTTCACCACGGGCACGGATGTTTGGGAATTGGCTAAAGTGATTGTCGAAGAACGCTATCGCCGAGAGCTTGCGCCGACGGTTGGATTCTTGGCGGATTTAATCAATGAGCCAGAATTTGCCACAGAAAGTAAAGACGTACAGCAACGTATCAAAGACACCCACCAATTTGTCGATACGCTGACGAGTTGGGCGAACGAGATGCTAAAACTTTCGTCCACTACGCTCAATCGTATCCTAAAGCTTGGGGCGACGATTCAGAAGTTTTTGAAATGATGAGGTTTGACGGTATGGCTAAAGCGAATTGGTGGCGATTCATCAAATTTTTTGGTAGTGGTGTATTGCTGAGTTTTTTGGTGATTGTGGTGTCATTTTTTGTTTTGGCTTATACCAAAATCATGGATATTACCATCATGCTATTACTGGCGATTGTCTGGTTACTGGTCGGTATTTTACCCACTTTTTTGACAGGGCTATGGTTAGTGGTCATACGCCACATTCGATATGTCAATTATATGGCGTTTTTTATGGGCAATCTGGTTTTAGCGATTTTATTTATTTTGGGTTTTATCCTGCTAACGAATAATTTATCGCTGCCCAATTTTATTGAGGTACTAAAAGTGGCTACTGTAATTATAGTGATGGGATGTATTTCAGGGCTAATAGCCATGTTAAGTGGTTTTTTTACCCTTAAACCACCCAAAAACTAATATTTTTTGCCCATAAATTTCAGTTTTGACAGAAAAAAGGAAAGAAATGATGAAAATACTTATCACAGGTGGTTCAGGATTTTTAGGCACAGCGTTAACACAATCGTTAAAAACCCATGGCGTAAAAGGTAACACTGCGTCAGTCACTTGGGTATCTCGTTCTGTAGAAAAAGAGAAAAGCAAAAATATCGCAGACGACGTTATTAGCTATGATGATCTTGCCAGCACCGATCAGACGTATGACGTCATCATCAATCTAGCAGGTGCGGGTATTGCCGACAGCCGTTGGACGGATGCACGTAAGCAAGAGTTGTTTGATAGTCGACTAAAACCCACACAAGCGGTGATTGATTATATTGAGCGAATGGGCAACAAACCAAAACTATTGATTAGCGGCTCAGCCGTCGGTTGGTATGGTATCCAACAGGAAAACGACCCAACCGCGCTTGATGAAACCAGCCCCATGACAACAACCGACTTCGCTCACGAAATTTGTCAGGCATGGGAGCAGCTAGCTTTGACTGCCCAAGATACTGTAACAGATGCTGTAACGGATGCTGTGCCAGTTGCGATTGTGCGCACAGGGGTGGTGATTGCGCCCGAGGGGGGTATGGTTGGACGACTGATTACCCCATTTAAAATGGGCACCGGTGGTAAACTTGGCAATGGTCAGCAAATCATGAGCTGGATTAGCCGTACTGATTGGGTGCGTGCGGTGATTTTTATCATTGAACAAAACCTGACTCACACTCTGCCCACTCAGCAAATTTACAATTTGACCAATCCAACGCCTATTAGCAATGCTGCATTTACCGATGCGATGGGCACTTGGTTGCACCGCCCTACTGTGATGACTCTGCCCGCCTTTGTGGTCAAGACCATGTTTGGTGAAATGTCGACGTTACTGTTGGATGGGCAACGCGTTGTGCCCACAGCATTACTGGATAAAGGTTTTGAATTTAACGACTTGACCGTATTAAATGCCCTAAAAAGCTAATCTTCGGAGACTGTTAATATGATTACCATGTACTATGATGATACCTGCCCTGTCTGCCGTACCGAAGCCTTGCATATGGTAGAGAAAAAACCTGACGCCATTCGCATCATGGCGATTGATGACGCACGGGACGAACTTGCCAAATTTGGTATTAGCGAAAATGAGGCGATGACTTATCTGTGTGTGCAAGATAAACAAGGGAACATGCAAAAAGGCATGGATGCCGTACGACTGCTATACAAAACCGCACAGCTGCCATTTGCAACCGTGTTTGAATGGCCTGTAGTGAAACAAGCCAGTGATATGATTTACCCTATTTTTGCGCGACATCGCAACCGTGTACCCAACTGGATGACCCAACTTGCCTATGGTAAAGTCGCAGCAGACTGCAAAGACGGTATGTGTAAAACTCGAGGCAAATAAATGCCGTTTGGTTTCAATAGTGGTATGTATGCTCAATGATTTATCTATCCTCAACGATTTATCTATCATGGATAGTTTGATAATTTTTAATGGTCATTGGGCGTTACAGTTATCATTAGGTGCAATCATGATTAGGTGTAATCGTGATTAGTCACGATTATAAGTATCAAGTTAGGTCCAATGTTAATTTTGGATGCTTTGTTTGATAGCGTTGCCACTAATTTTCAACTAACATTCTACAATTTTTTTACAGTTTGAGAAAAAATAGCTAGATTTTTTAACAATTTTCATTTAATAATAGCAACTAATCAGGAAGATGAGATTGTTTGTATCATTTAAGACAATCTATTACGTTTAGCATAGCGGACTTGCTTCACCATATTTTGTCTACTGTTATTGTCACCCAATCGCTATCTTCCTTGTCGGTTTTGACACTGATTGTTGAATTAATCATCAATAAGTTGTCTTTTTCATTCATTTACAAGGAGCGTTACCATGGATGAGGCACAAATTCAGCGCGTCATGAATCATCCTGAATTCCAAAGCATGGCAAAGAAAAAAACTAGCCTAGGTCTTATTTTTACCATTATCACGCTAGTTTTTTGGTTCGGTTATCTGCTACTCGTGGGATTTAACCCAAGCATGTTTGCTAAACCAGTTTCCGCAGGTTCGATGACGCCTGTAGGTTTTTATATTGTCGTAGCTTTCATCATTTTTGTACCACTCATCACTTGGATATATGTCAAAAAAGCAAACGGCGAATTTGACACGATGACTCGTAAAGTCATCGATGATATCAACAGTGGTAAAGTATAACTACACAGGGATTGTGTTGGGTTTTCATTTGTAAAATTGTGGGGCTGATAATAATTTTGACATCAGTTCTGACATCAGTTTTGACACCATGGAGGGTGGCATGTTACAACAACAGTATAACAGCGTGACTGTTAAAGGCTTGGGCAAGCGTATCGGCAAGGTTTCAACCGCCGCAAGTTTGACGCTAATGGGTCTGATGGCACAGATGCCAGCATGGGCGGCGGGCGCCCTTGAAGGCGAAGTAAAAAAACAACCGCTGAATATTTCAGCCATTATCATGTTCTTGATTTTCGTTTTGGCAACACTCGGTATTACTTACTGGGCGTCAAAACAAAACAAAACCGCTAGCGACTTTTATACCGCGGGCGGCGGTATCTCAGGTACCAAAAACGGGATCGCCATTGCCGGGGACTATATGTCAGCGGTAACCTTTTTGGGGTTATCGAGTATGATTTTTACCGTCGGTTATGATGGCATGATTTATACCCTAGCCTTCTTGATTGGCTGGCCAATTATTTTATTCTTAATCGCTGAGCGGCTACGTAACTTGGGTAAATTCACCTTCGCAGATGTGGCATCTTATCGTTTTTCCCAAACCCCAGTACGTATTTTTGCTGCATCCGGTACCTTGGTCGTCGTTGCGCTATACTTGGTTGCACAGATGGTCGGCGCGGGTAAACTAATTGAGTTATTATTTGGTTTGGACTATATCTATGCTGTACTAATCGTGGGTATTTTGATGATGGTTTATGTACTATTTGGCGGTATGCTAGCTACCACTTGGGTGCAGATTATCAAAGCTATTTTGCTGATGTCAGGTGCGACTTTCATGGCATTTATGGTGATGAGCCATGTTGGTTTTAGTTTTGACAAATTATTTAAGTCAGCAGTGGCGATTCATGATAAGCATGAAGCGATTTTGTCGCCGGGTAAATTGGTTAATAATCCCATTGAATCTATCTCATTAGGTTTGGGTCTATTGTTTGGTACAGCAGGTTTACCACACGTATTGATGCGTTTCTTTACGGTGCCAGATGCCAAACAAGCCCGTAAATCGGTACTGGTTGCCGCTAGCTGTATTTCTTACGTGTATTTTATGATCGTTCTTATTGGCTTGGGTGCTATCGTTATCCTAGCTGAACATCCAGATTATTTTACGACAGTGGTGAAAAATGGCGTAAGCTCACAAGCACTCATCGGTGGTGCCAACATGGCAGCGATTCACTTGTCCCATGCCGTAGGTGGTAACCTATTCTTAGGCTTTATCTCGGCCGTTGCTTTTGCAACTATCCTAGCGGTTGTTGCAGGTTTGACGTTATCAGGCGCCTCAGCGGTCAGCCATGACTTGTATGCGAGTGTTATCAGAAAAGGTCAAGCGAGACCTGAAGAAGAGATGCGTGCATCAAAAATTACCGTGGTTGCATTAAGTTTATTGTCAATCGTTACCGGTATTATCTTTGAAAACCAAAACCTTGCGTTCATTGCAAGTTTGGTATTTGCGGTCGCGGCATCGGCTAACTTCCCGATTCTTTTGTTAGCGATGTTCTGGCGTGGTCTAACCACTCGTGGTGCGGTCATCGGTGGGTTTGGCGGCTTAGCCGTCGCAGTGCTACTGATTATCTTAGGACCTGCGGTTTGGGTAGATATCTTGAAACACGAAGCGCCCGCTTTCCCATACAAAAACGTGGCATTATTTAGTATGCCTGTGACCTTCATTCTAGCGTGGATCGCCTCTATCACTGACAACTCACCACGCGCTGAGTTAGATAGAAAAGGTTTTGATGCACAGTATGTACGTTCATTAACCGGTATCGGTGCGTCAGGTGCATCTGACCACTAATCCAATGTTCAATCAAAAATACCGCTTGCAATAAGCGGTATTTTTTTTATATGGGATTTTTTATACAACCTATGAATTTTAGGCTTGATGGATTTCAACCAGGTTTTGGGTTGCCGTGGCATCAGCTTGTTTGACATACAATTTTGATTTTGAACTATAAGGCACTAGCCCTGAAGGTACTACGCCTTTAGCAGATTCGTAATTATGAATGGAGTCATCGAAGAAAATATGCGGAGCAAAGGTTTGCAGTACATGGCGTTTATCCAAGCCACCTAAAAAGAATGCCAAATCCACATTGACACCCCAATCACGTAATGTCTTAATCGCGCGCAAATCTGCAGGCGCATTGCGCGCGGTCACCAGTGCAATTTGAATGGGTGGATGCTTAATTTTAGCAGGCAGGCGTTTTTGTAGTTTAGAGAGTTTGATTAAAAAATCCGCATACGGGCCTTTATTCATCGGCACATCACTCATTTTGGCTTCATAATCATGAAACGCTTTGAGTCCTTGCTGGCGAGACAATAGCTCCCCTGCTTCATCAAATAATACGGCATCGCCATCAAATGCAATGCGTAGTTGATTGGTGTCTAGCTCTTTCATATCAATGGGCGGCGCATCCAGAATCGCGCAGGCACACACCCCTGCATCGGTGACTTGCTGGGCATCGGCATGATTGGTGGTCAAAAACAAATCCACTTTAAAATCTGCCACATAATCCGCCACCCCTTCGCCTGAGGTAAATGCCGAGCGACTAATCGGTAGTCCATGACTACGCAGCGCATTTAATACTTGAATACCGGTATCTGGGCTGTTTTTTGACATAATCACCACTTCAACCATGGGCGCAGCGATGCCCTCGCCCTTGTCATCGGCTGCACAATGCTGATTGAGATTGAGTAAGGCTTTGATAAGCGGATAACCCGTCCCGGTTTGCAAGGGGTCATTTTCGCGTTCAATCATATAGCTGCGAAATTTATCAATCGCCGTTTCTGGATCTTCGGTTAACGCTTGTTGAAAAAACCGCTCAGACTCCGATAGGTCAAACAATGCCGTGGCAGAGACCGCCACAATTAATGTATTGGAAAAATCAACTGACATAAAAATGCCCTTAATCAATCGTGTTGTTATGGAGCGTTATGAAGCATAGCACTCACTATCCTGTAGTTATATAAGTTTTGCCACGGGTAATCTAGATTATTACTGTAACTTGTTCGCGTAAAGATACACAGCCAAATTGTAAATACCAAGCATTGGCTGTCGTCTATTGCAGCGTTTTTTACACGCATATCATGAGCTGCCTCATTTTCTGTCATAACTGCAAGCAATTCAATCAGCAAGTTGGTTTCATCACCGCAATTTGCTATAATATCTTGTTTACGCTTTTTGCAAAGCGACGAATTCATGGGATTGTAATGCCTATCGAGACACGGTAAGTCTGGATTGGCAGAGTTTTTCCCTTTTTTTATTCCCATCTCTCACGGTTACATGACCGATAGTAACGGTCATCACTGCCAAAGGACAACAGGAGCAATTATGGTAGCCATTACCTTACCAAACGGCGATATTAAACAATTTGATGGGCAAACGTCAGTCATGGAAGTGGCGCAAAGCATCGGCGCAGGGCTTGCCAAAGCCACCGTTGCAGGACGTGTCAACGGCAAATTAGTTGATGCGTGTGACCCGATTAGCGAAGACGCCAGCGTTCAAATCATCACGCCAAAAGACGAGGAAGGTGTGGAAATCATTCGCCACTCGACCGCTCACTTACTGGGTCATGCTGTCAAACAGCTATATCCTGAGGTGAAGATGGTTATCGGTCCTGTGATTGAAGAGGGTTTTTATTACGATATCTATAGCGAGCGCCCGTTTACGCCAGAAGACATGGAAAAAATCGAAGCGCGCATGACCCAATTGATTAACCAAGATTACGATGTTATCAAAAAAATGACACCGCGTGACGAGGTTGTCAAAGTATTCCAAGACCGTGGCGAGACTTATAAATTACGTCTTATCGAAGATATGCCGAATGAAACCCAAATGGGTTTATACTATCACCAAGAATACGTTGACATGTGCCGTGGGCCTCACGTGCCCAATACCCGTTTCCTAAAAGCCTTTAAACTCACCAAAATGAGTGGTGCCTACTGGCGCGGTGATGCCAAAAACGAGCAACTACAACGTATTTACGGTACCGCTTGGGCAGACAAAAAAGATTTAAAAGCTTATATTCAGCGTATCGAAGAAGCGGAAAAACGCGACCACCGTAAAATCGGTAAAGCGCTTGATTTATTTCACATGCAAGAAGAAGCGCCTGGTATGGTGTTTTGGCATCCCAATGGCTGGACGATGTGGCAAGTACTTGAGCAGTATATGCGCAAAGTACAAAAAGATAACGGCTATCTTGAAATCAAAACCCCACAAATCGTCGATAGAAGCCTATGGGAAAAATCAGGTCACTGGGAAAACTATGGCGACATGATGTTCACCACCCACAGTGAAAAACGTGACTATGCCATCAAGCCGATGAACTGCCCGTGTCACGTGCAAGTGTTCAATCAAGGGTTAAAATCTTACCGTGACTTGCCATTGCGTCTTGCTGAGTTTGGCTCATGCCACCGTAACGAGCCGTCAGGTTCACTCCATGGCATCATGCGGGTGCGTGGCTTTACCCAAGATGACGCCCATATTTTTTGTAGTAATGAGCAAATCAAACAAGAAGCCCAAGACTTTATCAAGCTTACCCTTGATGTGTATAAAGACTTTGGTTTTGATGACGTGCAAATGAAACTCTCAACTCGCCCAGAAAAACGGGTCGGTGCTGATGAACTGTGGGACTTGGCAGAAAAAGACTTAGCGGACGCGTTGGATAATGCAGGGCTTGACTGGCAGTATCTGCCAGGGGAAGGCGCATTTTATGGACCCAAAATCGAGTTTAGCCTTAAAGACTGTCTTGGCCGGGTATGGCAATGCGGTACACTGCAGCTTGACTTTAACCTGCCAGAACGACTAGGTGCGGAGTTTGTCAATGAGCAAGGCGAACGTGAGCGCCCTGTGATGCTCCACCGTGCGATTTTGGGGTCATTTGAACGCTTTATCGGGATGCTCATCGAGCATTACGCCGGCTGGATGCCAGTCTGGCTTGCACCGCAGCAAGTCGTGGTGATGAATATTACCGACAACCAAGCCGAAGCCTGTCAAAAAGTCGCCGAACAATTGAATCAAGCCGGACTTCGTGTCATCACCGATTTGCGTAATGAGAAAATTGGCTTTAAAATTAGAGAACGCACCCTTGAACGCATTCCTTATATGATTGTCATGGGTGATAAAGAAGTAGAAAGCAACCAAGTTAACGTCCGTACTCGTGAAGGTGACAACCTTGGCGTGATGAGTATCGATGCCTTTATCGACTTGGTTAACCAAGCGACCGACCAAAAAGGGCGCGTCAAATCAAAAACAGCGTAGGAGTAAGTATTATTAAGAGTTCAAACCGATTAGACATCAACGAGGAAATTCGTGCCAAAGAGGTACGCCTAGTCAAAGAAGACGGCGAACAAGTTGGTGTTGTGGATATAAAAACGGCTCTGCAGGCCGCCCGTGATGCTGAGTTGGATTTGGTCGAGATAGTACCAGACGCTCAGCCTCCTGTTGCCAAAGTGATGGACTACAGAAAATATCTGTACGACCAAAAACAAAAAGCCAAAGAAGCCAAAAAGAACCAAAAACAAACGCAGCTTAAAGAAATCAAATTGCGTCCTGGTACGGAAGAAGCTGACTATCAAGTCAAACTTCGTAAAATCCGTGAGTTTTTGGAAGACCAAGACAAAGTCAAAGTCACCATTCGCTTCCGTGGTCGTGAGATGGCTCACCAACAAATTGGCTTGCAGCAGCTTGAAAAAGTCATTGCCGATACGACCGATGTTGCCAATGTTGAACAACAACCAAAAGTTGAAGGCCGCCAAATGGGTATGCTACTTGGACCTACCAAGAAAAAATAATCAGCAAACCCTAATCGATAAAAAAACCACATCAACCTATGTGGTTTTTTTTATTGGCGTGTTGACACATTGGTAAAAGTTTAAGCTTTTAAATCACTGTATTCGGGGTGCTTTTGCAGGTAGCTTGCCACGTAAGAGCAGGCTGGCACGACTTTTTTACCTTGCTCGTGGGCATAGTCTAACGCGTGCTTGGTCAACGCCCCTGCAATGCCGCGCCCGCCAATCGCGTCTGGCACAATGGTATGGTCATATACGATGACATCACCATTATCCACATAGCTAATGTAAGCAGTAGTGCCGTCAACGGTGGTTTCAAAGCGGTGTGATTGTTTGTTATGGTGAATCGATAATTGTAAATCCGACATGGTTGTCTCCTTGTGTATTCTTTTTTTTACTATGCTATCTGTGACTTAGTTATTTATCGCTTGGTTATTTGCCGTTTGATAGTAGCACAACCACTGTCCATGACTTGTAAAAGTTTTTGCCTATTCGGTATGGGGTTTGCAAATGATTTTTCACTAGGCTTTTACCTTGCCCCACCCCGTTAACAATGCGATAATAAGCGGTTAAATCTTACCATTTTTCAAATTTTTTGGCGTGGATGATACGCCTTATCTTCACTTAATATTAGCTAACTTAAACAGGAAAAACATGGCTCAATATATTTATACCATGAACAAGGTATCAAAAATTGTTCCACCCAAGCGGGAAATCCTAAAAGACATCAGCCTGTCTTTTTTCCCCGGTGCAAAAATCGGTGTACTGGGTCTCAACGGTGCCGGTAAATCAACCTTGCTTAAAATCATGGCAGGCGTGGACACCGAGTATAACGGTGAAGCGCGTGCGCAGGCGGGTATCAAGATTGGCTACCTTGCCCAAGAACCGCAGCTAGACCCTGCCAAAGACGTGCGTGGCAACGTGGAAGATGGTGTACGTGAAGCCCTAGACGCATTGGCGCGCCTTGATGAAATTTACGGTGAATATGCCCTACCCGATGCCGACTTTGACAAACTTGCCGCCGAGCAAGGCAAGATGGAAGACATCATCCAAGCGTGGGATGCCCATAACCTCAACAACCAGTTAGAAAAAGCCGCCGATGCGCTGCGCCTACCCGCGTGGGATGCCGACGTGAGCAAATTATCGGGTGGTGAAAAACGCCGTGTTGCCCTGTGCCGTCTGTTACTATCAAAACCTGATATGTTGCTATTGGACGAACCAACCAACCACTTGGACGCCGAATCAGTCGCTTGGCTTGAGCATTTCTTAAAAGATTATAGCGGCACTATTGTAGCGATTACCCATGACCGTTATTTCCTTGATAACGTTGCCGAGTGGATTCTGGAGCTTGACCGTGGTTATGGCTACCCTTACCAAGGTAACTACACCGAGTGGCTTGAACAAAAAAATAAACGCCTAGAGCAAGAGCAAAAACAAGAAGAAGCCTTTGCCAAAGCGCTGAAACAAGAGCTTGAATGGGTGCGTAAAAACCAAAAAGGTCAACAAGCCAAATCAAAATCTCGCTTGCAACGCTTTGAAGAGTTGAACTCTAAAGAGTTCCAACAGCGTAACGAAACTGCCGAAATTTACATTCCACCAGGACCACGTCTTGGCAACAAAGTCATTGAAGTCAACAATATCTCAAAATCATTTGGTGACCGTTTGCTATACGAAAACCTATCCTTCACTGTGCCGCCGATGGCGATTGTGGGGATTATCGGACCCAACGGTGCAGGTAAAACGACCTTGTTCAACATGATTACAGGCAAAGACAAGCCAGACACGGGCACAGTTGAAGTCGGTGAATCGGTAAAAGTGGCGTATGTGGGACAGGTACGCGATGAGCTTGACGACAAAAAAACCGTGTGGGAAGAAGTCTCCGACGGTCTTGACATGATTACCGTGGGCGAATACACCACACCTAGCCGTGCCTATATCGGACGCTTTAACTTTAAAGGTCAAGACCAACAAAAACTGGTCGGTAGCCTGTCGGGTGGTGAGCGTAACCGTCTGCAACTTGCCAAAACCTTAAAACAAGGGGCAAACGTGCTGTTACTCGATGAGCCATCGAATGACCTTGATGTTGAGACATTGCGCGCGCTTGAAGATGCGGTGGAAGTGTTCCCTGGTACGGTGATGGTGGTGTCGCATGACCGCTGGTTCTTAGACCGTATTGCCACCCATATTTTGGCATTTGAGGATGAAGGTCCGATTTGGTTTGATGGTAACTACTCAGAGTTTGAAACATATCGCAAAAAACAGTTGGGCGCGGATGCCGAGCCAAAACGCATGAAATATAAAAAGATTGC
>NZ_DAMBOA010000028.1:0-18576 GCF_032064105.1 Moraxella sp. CTOTU49097
ACCAAGGCTTACGCTTTGCAATCCGTGAAGGTGGCCGTACTGTAGGTGCGGGTGTCGTTGCTAAAGTTAACGACTAATCGTTAATAAGCATACAAAAGAGTCACTTCGGTGGCTCTTTTTTTATGGAAATAAATTATGATTGCAATACAGATATATAAGTTAGATAAAACGAGTACACAAGATAATGCTTCAGACCATATACTAGCGCAGCTGGCACAAATTGAATCCGAGCTGTTTGTCCACGATGCTTGGTCGGCCGCGCAAATCAATTCACTGCTCGCGCAGCCATTTAACCATATAATTTATGCGACAGACGAGCTGAATCAGCGATTGGTCGGCTATTGTTTTTATAGCCACATATTTGAAGATGCAGAGATTTTAAAAATTGGAACTTGTCTTGATTATCAAAAGCAAGGTATTGCAAGCCAATTGCTAACGGCTATGGCGCAAATGTGCCAAGCAACGGGTGCCGAGCGGGTGCTATTAGAGGTAAGAGAAGATAATTATGCAGCCATTACATTTTATCAAAAACATGGGTTTGAACAGATTGCCGTTCGCAAAAATTACTACGATAATCATGACATGACCAAAACCCATGCGTTAATTATGCAGCGCAAATTCAATGCTACATTAAATGCTAAGTAGTATTCCACATGTTTAGGTAATGCGCTTTTATCGCTTGTTGAAGCAGCGGCTCAACTTGCGCGGCTGTGACAGCCTCATCGAAGCGATGCCACTGTTGATTGATTAATAATTCAGTGGGATAAAAACGCGATTTATAGGCCATCTTATCCGAATTTGGTACCCAAAAACCTAAATATAAATAAGGTAATCCAAGACGTTTAACATAATCAATTTGGGTAAGTATCGCAAGGGTGCCTAAACTATTTATGGTTGCATCGGGATCATAGAAAGTATAGACCGCGGATATGCCGTCATCTAATTGGTCGCAAACTGCCACCATGACTAATTCATCGTGAAGCCAAAACTCCATAAAAAATGACTGGGTAAAGCTATATTGTAGAAACTGTTTAAACCCTTGTAAATTGGGTGGATACATATCGCCATCACTATGGCGAGCGCAGATATAGCGAGCATATAGCATAAAATGTGATTCATCTGCGTCATCACAAGCCGTAATTACCACATCCATCTCGTGCGATTTTTGCCACAGTTTGCGCTGGGTACGATTGGGTTCAAACTCGTTAACTACTAAACGTGTAGATATACAGCGTTGACAATGAAAGCATACAGGGCGATATAGATGTTGTCCACTACGCCGATACCCGAGCCGTGAAAACTGAGAAAAAATAGGCGTATCTAAACGTTCATCCTTTGCTAATTCAATCAGTTCTAAACGTGCTGCACGGTCGGGCAAATAACTACATTGATGCAGCGGCGTCAATTGGCTGGTCAATGCCAGACTAGTAGAAGGATGGGGTGGTTTTAACGTCATTAGTGCTTTTAAATACCCTTAACTTACCTAGATTTGAGCAGATGGAGGTAGATAATAAGTCATCAAATCCTCATTTAACAGTTGATTGAGTGGCAATTTTTGACCGCAAATCGATGACCAATCAATACTCGGTAGCGCTAATTGTTGCGCAAGCTTATCTAAAAATTCCGCTCTAGGTACGATGGATGCACCTAAACGCAGCAAATGTGGGTTAGGCAACTGACAATCCACCCAAGCAAATTGGGAATGTGCACACAGCTGCATTAACACAAAAAAAGCCGCTTTAGACGCATCTGTCACTCGGTGAAACATACTTTCACCAAAAAAAGCTTGTCCTAGCTTTAGCCCATACAGACCACCAATCAACTCATCATCATCCCAAATCTCGACACTGTAAGCGACTTGCTCGGCATGGAGCGCCGTATACGCTTCAATCATAGCGGGACTGATCCAAGTGGCTGATGCAGAAGCTTGGGCATAGGCACGGGTATCGGCACAGGCGGCAATGACCTCAGTAAAGGCAAGATTGAGGGAAAACGTCCAACCTGCATTTTTGATACGCCTTTTTAGGGTTTTACTGGCGTGAAAATCGCTAGGATAAATAATACAGCGCGGGTCAGGCGACCACCAAGCGATGGGCTCGCCTTCATTAAACCAAGGAAACATGCCTTGGCGATAAGCACACACTAAGGTGTCAGCTGCCAAATCACCCCCCAGCGCAATCAACCCTTCACCGTCAGGGTCTGCCGCCATCGGGTCGGGAAATTGATAACGGCAACCGAAAGGGCGTTGTAATGGGTGGTAATTTGGCAATGGCATCGTTCAAGGCATTAGCTAAATAGCAGAGGTGTTGGCTGATACCGTGGTATCGGCATTCGCTAGATTGACGATATCTAAATATTTTTCTGCATCCAACGCCGCCATACAACCCGTGCCTGCCGAGGTAATCGCTTGGCGATAAATATGATCTGCCACATCCCCACAGGCAAACACGCCTTCGACACTTGTCGCTGTGGCATTGCCATCTAGACCGCTTTTGACCACGATATAACCATTATTCATTTCAAGCTGATCTTGGAAAATATCGGTGTTGGGTTTGTGCCCAATCGCCACGAACATACCAGGGGCGTTGATGGTTTTGGTAGACTGGTCTTGGAGATTTTCAATCACCACACCTGTCACGCCTGCGTCATCACCCACCACTTCTTTGACTTGGCTGTTCCATTCGATGGTCACATTGCCATTTTTTTGTTTTTCAAATAGTTGGTCTTGCAGAATTTTTTCTGATTTTAATTTATCACGTCGATGCACTAGGGTGACGTGGCTTGCGATATTTGATAGATACAAGGCTTCTTCAACCGCTGTGTTGCCACCGCCAATCACTACCACAGGTTTGCCGCGATAGAAGAACCCATCACAGGTCGCACAGGCAGAGACGCCAAGCCCCATAAATTTTTGTTCAGAGGCGAGACCCAAGTATTGGGCTGATGCCCCTGTCGCTACAATGAGCGCATCACACGTGTAAGTGGCGCTATTACCCACTAAGGTAAAGGGTCGCTGACTTAGGTTCACTTGGTGGATATGGTCATACACCAATTGGGTGCCAAAACGCTCGGCATGGGCTTGCATGCGTACCATCAAGTCAGGTCCCGTCAAGCCTTGTGGATCGCCAGGCCAGTTATCAACTTCAGTGGTGGTAGTCAACTGCCCGCCAGTCTGCATACCTGTGATAATGACCGGTTTTAAATTGGCGCGCGCTGCATACACGGCGGCAGAATAACCCGCTGGACCTGAACCCAAAATAATAAGCTGGTGATGGATAATTTCTGACATACGTCTTTCCTAACAATCGCTGAATAATAAACTAAATAATAAAATAGGCTAATTTTTGATTCATAAGTAAGATAGGGGCTAACATCGAAAATAGCAAGTAAATGTTATTTTTATAACAGATTCATCGCGCAATCAAAGCTCAAGCAACGCTCAAAAATGGCGTAAGCTTGTTATCAAAAAATACCCTACTATCCGGCTTTGTTGGCACAAACCGCATTTATCATAGCGCTTGAATTGACTGATTTAACAAAGTAATTTTTCGCAAAAAAAGCTCAGCAACGCACCACTGAGATTTGATATGATAGTCGATTAAAAGGGTGATTTTAGTCAACGTTTTCCCAAAATCATTGTTTTTTCACAATCACTATCAGTCAGTCATGGCTGAACAAAGCGTTGGCTTACGGCTTACCCAAAGCGGGTTCAAATTCAAAGGTAAATTGCGTTGTCTTATTATATTCGTCAAAGTGTGCTTACGATTATCTGGCTAATCGTGGCATTATTGTTAGTCATGTCCCTCATCAGTTATTCTGCCAATGATCCTAGTTGGTCGCATATCAGTAGTGCGGCAAATGAAGTCAGTAATTTGGCAGGCACGGGTGGTGCTTGGCTGGCTGATATTTTGTATGCGTTTTTGGGCGCGGCAAGCTGGTGGCTCATTGTCATTGCCTGTTATGAAGCTTGGAATGTATGGCGCCATGATGTAGAGCCTAATGGCTTGTTACGTTTTTTGGGTTATATCTTTTTAATCATTGCTACCGCAGGGCTGACAGGGGTGTTATCGTTTGGCTGGTTGGCGCAAGGCATGATCGGGCAAATCGTCGGCAACGGGCTTAGTAGTTTATTAACCTACTGGGGGACTTTGTTGTTTTTATTGGTATTTATTGCCATCACCGTGACGTTTACCTTTGATTTACATTGGCATGAGATTTTATCAGGTCAAGCCATTCGCAGCCGCCTACACGCTGAAGCCGCAGATGAAGAAGAAACCAATACTGAATTCAAAGCGACTGCTCAAGAAGCAAGCCAAGCAAAACCAAACGACACCGCGCAACTGCCTTTGCCATTAGCCACCCATGACGCAGAGCAAGCGGCTGATGACAGTAATCATCTAGCGGATAATGAGGATTTTGTCGGTAGTCCACTCGATGCGTTTTTGGATGAAACGGGCTTTAGTGAAATCAAAGATTATGAATGGCTCGAAGAAAACGATGCCACCAATCCATTTAAACCCGTCAGCTCAACCTATGTGGCAAATACCAAGCTGACCAAAAAACTCGATGAAAAACTGCAAAGTGAAATCATTAAAAAACCGTTTAAAATGCCTACCTTGAACAGACCCCATTCAGTACAGGTAGCCTCGCAACTCACTGAGCCAACTCAGACAAAGCAGCCAAGTGTAGATAGTGTAGACGTATCGCAAGCTACGCCAACTATGGATGACGCATCTATGATGTTTGCCGCAGGCACAGGGGAGCTAGCAGATAGACAAATTTCTAAGCCTATAGCGGGTGCAGAGATGGCTGAACAGGACGAGACTAGTGATTCGTCAGATTTGGATCATTTAGCGGATAGCGTAGATGCGGGATATGAAATATCACAAACTCCTGTGCTAGAGCCACCATTCGAGGGCATTAAAACAGAGGGCGTTGGAGCAGAAAGTATTGAAGCAGAAGGTGTAGAAGGTATTGAAACACCATCCCTGTCAGTCGCATCGTTATTGGGTATGCGACAAGTCCCAGCGCAAGCCGTCACCCAGATTCCTGGCAACGATATTGCTGCCCCCGAGATTGATGATAATCAGATAACGTCTTCAATACCGACCCATAGTCGGTCAGTGGAGTCTGAGCTACTCGACCAAATCGAACAGCCCGCAGCGCCTCAGGTCAATCAGCCGCTTGATATCAATGACGATAGCCTATTTAGTCAGAAATCGCGTGCCATGCAAACCGCAGCTTATCGTGCCAATTTAAGCCCATTACCGGAATTATCGCTGCTTGATTTGCCCGACCCCGATCGCAAGCCAAGCTACAGCCGCGAACAGTTGCAGCAGCTATCAGCGCTGTTAGAAATCAAGCTACAAGAATTTAATATCAAAGCAGAAGTGGTTAATGCGCAAATGGGTCCAGTGGTGACGCGCTTTGAAGTCTCGCTGGCGCCAGGGCTTAAAGCAAGCAAGGTGACGGGCATTGCCAAAGACTTGGCTCGGTCGCTATCTATGGCATCGGTGCGTGTGGTGGAAGTGATTCCAGGTAAACCTTATATCGGTATCGAAGTGCCCAATCCGCAGCGCCAAATGGTACGACTCATCGAACTGCTGAAAACAGAAGCTTATCAAGACCCCGATGGCTTAATCAGTATGGCAATGGGCAAAGATATTGCAGGTAGACCGATTATTGCGGATTTGGCGAAAGCGCCACACATGCTAGTCGCAGGTACCACAGGTTCGGGTAAATCAGTGTTGGTGAATTCGCTGTTATTGTCAATGCTGCTCAAATACACACCAGAACAACTGCGATTGATTTTGATTGACCCCAAACAGCTCGAGCTTGCCAACTATGGCGATATTCCGCATCTGCTCACCCCCGTAGTCACCGATATGACCGAAGCAGCCAGTGCTTTGGCGTGGAGTGTGGCGGAGATGGAACGTCGTTATCAGCTGATGTCATTATTCAAAGTGCGTAAGCTTGATGAATTCAACAAAAAAGTCATAGCAGCTGAACAAAATGGTGAGCCGTTACTAGATCCACTGTGGCGACCCAATGACAGTGTCAGCCAAGATAGAGCGCCAAAGTTAAAACCGTTGCCACAAATTGTGATTGTGGCGGATGAGTTTGCCGACATGATTATGCAGGTGGGCAAACAAGCGGAGGAGTTGATTACCCGTTTGGCGCAAAAATCGCGTGCCGCAGGGATTCATTTGATTTTGGCGACCCAGCGCCCTTCAGTGGATGTGATTACTGGCTTGATTAAAGCCAATATTCCCGTCCGTGCCGCACTTCGCGTCAACTCAAAAGTCGACTCGCGTACCATTTTGGATGCCGGTGGCGCAGAGGATATGCTTGGGCATGGGGATATGCTGTTTTTAGGACCTGGTCAAATCGAGCCTAACCGTGTACATGGTGCTTTTATCAGCGATGCGGAAGTCAACCGTGTGTGTGATGCATGGCGCGAGCGTGGCGCACCTAACTATATTGATAATATGTTCGATAACTTTGAGCTAAGCTCAGCGCCAAGTGGTGGCGATGCTAGTGGGTCTAGCAATGGCGAAGAAGACCCACTGTATGATGATGTAGTGGCGTTTTTGCTTGAAACCCGTAAGGTCTCTGCATCAAGTATTCAGCGCAAATTTAGCATCGGCTATAACCGTGCAGCACGTATCGTTGATGCCATGGAAGAGGCGGGCTTGGTAAGTGGCATGACCAAAAGTGGTAAACGTGAGCTATTAATGTAGAGGTTAGACAAATAAAAAAGGTGTGATTCATGCACCTTTTTTATTTAACCTTTTGAGCGGCGATGGGTTCATTTAGTCTATGGTATTTTGCACTGCGACTACGACAATTTCTAATTTCCACAAAGGATTAACCAACTCAGCTTTGACTGTGGCACGGGTAGGCTTTGGACAATCGGCTAACCAATCGCTCCACATGCTATTCACCACCGCAAAATCCGCCAAATCCTTGATAAAAATCTGAGCGGTTAGTAGACGTGATTTGTCGCTATTGGCTTTGGCGAGCATGGCGTCGATATTGTCTAGCACTTCTTTGGTTTGTGTGTGGATATCGGCAGTATCAGTATTTGGCACTTGTCCTGCGAGATACACTACTTGGTTAAAAATGGTAATTTCACTTAGATAGTCATTGCTATCAAATCGTTGAATTTGTGCGGTCATGGTGTTTTCCTTGTGAACGGATAAATGTTATTGATGCATAGTCTTTACAAATACTATTTACAGGTACTTTTAATAGCAAGTAGATATTAGGAATAACGCTGTAATGATAAGCCATCAATGCGAATGTCAGGCGTTTTGCCGAGCACCAAATCGCTGATTAATTTGCCAGAGCCACACGCCATTGTCCAACCCAATGTGCCATGTCCTGTGTTCAAAAATAAATTGCGATACCGAGTCGCGCCAATGATAGGGGTACTATCTGGGGTCATCGGACGTAGCCCTGTCCAAAAACTTGCGTTTGGCAAATCACCACCCGCAAATAAGTCCTGCGTGACCATTTCGAGTGTGGCACGGCGCTGCGGGTTTAGCGTTACATCAAAACCACTTAATTCTGCCATACCGCCCACGCGAATGCGGTTGTCAAAGCGAGTAATGGCGATTTTATAGGTTTCATCAAGCACCGTTGATTGGGGCGCTAAATCAGCATTAATAATCGGCACAGTCAGTGAATAGCCTTTGACAGGGTATACAGGCAGATTAAGCTGTAACGGTTGCAAAAGCGCCCGCGAATAACTGCCCAACGCCAATACATATTGGTCTGCCGTTAATAACTCACCATTTACCATCACCCCTTTAATCGCCCCAGCGTCGACTACTAGCTTTTCAATGGTTTGATTGTATAAAAATTTTACCCCCAGCGCTTTGGCTTGCTGCGCTAATGCTTGGCAAAACAAAAAGCAATCGCCTGTTTCATCATGCGGCAAATGCAATCCACCAACCAGCTTATCCGTGGCATTTGCCAACGCGGGCTCAATCTCAGCCAACGCCTTGCTGTTGTCAATCAGCTTAAAAGGCACGCCTGAATCTTGCAGCACCTTAATATCTTGCTGTACAGCCTCTATTTGGGCGGGTTTACGAAAAACCTGTAAAGTACCTTGTGAGCGGTTTTGGTAGCTAATGCCGGTGTCTTGACGCAACTGCTGCAGACAGTCGCGGCTGTATTCTGCCACTCGTACCATACGCTCTTTGTTGATGGCATAGCGCTTGGCATTACAGTTTTTGAGCATTTGTAGCATCCATTGTAACTGCCACAGACTACCATCTAATTTGATGGCTAAAGGGGCGTGTTGTTGGAATAGCCATTTAACCGCCTTCAATGGAATACCAGGCGCTGCCCAAGGGGTAGAGTAGCCAGGGGAGATTTGCCCAGCGTTGCCAAAACTGGTTTCTTGTGCGGCACCCGCTTGGCGGTCAATCACCGTGACTTCTACGCCTTGCCTGGCTAAATAATAGGCACTTGTCACCCCAATCACGCCACTACCCAGTACCAATACGCGCATACTCACCCCCAAATATCTGCTTAATTATCAGTTAATTTTGCTAGTATAAGTAAAGTTTTGCAGTGAATTTTGCTGTTTTTATGCTAGAATTTTGCGGATATTATCGGTTTTCTCATGTCAATCATCAAAAAACAGGGTTTTCATTTTGCTATGCGTACTTTAGACCGTACCGACCGTTTAATCCTTGAAATCTTGCAACAACAAGCCAGAATTTCTATCAGCGAATTGGCCGCCAGAGTTAACCTATCAACCACGCCTTGCTCAGACAGGGTTAAGCGCTTGGAGCGTGAAGGTATTATCACAGGTTATCATGCGCGGTTAAATCCAAATTTGGTCAATAAAAGCTTGTTGGTGTTTTTGGAGATAAAGCTATCTACCAAGTCGGGCGATGTCTTTGAACAAGTGAGCAAAAAACTTTCAGAAATTCCCGAGATACTGGAATGTCATTTGATTTCGGGTGAGTTTGATTTTTTGGTCAAAGCGCGGCTGAAAGAGATGAGTTCTTACCGTAAGTTACTGGGCAATATCTTAAAACAATTGCCAGCGGCGGTGGAAACCCACAGTTTGATTGTGATGGAAGAGATTAAAGAAAGCTTGCATTTGGATGTGACAATGACCTAACTGTCGTGCAAGCTTTACGATATATGCTTTACGATATATGCTTTGTGATAAATGCTTTGCGACAGATGAAAAAAAGACTGCCAAATCGCAGTCTTTTTATGTTTTCCCGTCTTAGAGCTTTGGAAATTAGATTTTTGGAAACTCTAGCGACCAGTGGTTGACGAGTGGGTAGCGACGCTCACGCCCAAAGGCACGGTGAGTAATCTTGGTGCCAATCGCCGCTTGACGACGTTTGTACTCATTGCGGTCTACCATACTGAGTACTTTTTTCACCACATCTTTATCATAACCGGCTTCTACAATCGCATCATACCCAAAGTCGCGATCGATATACAGCTCCAGCATTTTATCGAGGGTATCATAATCAGGCAGACTGTCTTGGTCTTTTTGGTCAGGGCGAAGCTCAGCAGAAGGCGGACGCGTAATCACACGCTCAGGAATCACCGGCGTTTCTTCTAGTCGGTTGCGATAGTTGGCGAGGGCATACACTTGGGTTTTATACACATCTTTTAAGACATCAAATCCGCCTGCCATATCCCCATACAATGTCGCATAGCCCACGGCCATCTCTGATTTGTTGCCAGTGGTGATGACCAGATGACCAAATTTGTTGGACAATGCCATCAGAATCATGCCACGCGCACGGGCTTGGATATTTTCTTCCGTGGTGTCGGCGGTGGTATTGCTAAACATCGGCTCCAGCGTATGACGCATGCCTTCAACCGCGGCATGAATCGGGCACACAGTATAAGACACGTTGAGTCGGTGTGCCTGTGCTTGTGCGTCTTGTAGGCTGATTTGCGAGGTGTACTCATAGGGCATCATGACCGCATAGACTTTATCAGCACCTAAGGCATCAACCGCGATACATAGCGTGAGCGCCGAGTCTATCCCGCCTGACAACCCAACCAATACGCCTTTAAAGCCAGAATGATTGACATAATCACGCAAGCCGACAACCAGCGCTTGATAAGTTTCAGCGATTTGGCTCAATGCAAGCGGTGATTTACGCTGTTCTGATAATATCACTTGACCGCTTTGGGCATCGTGACGAGCAACCACATACAGGGTATGCTGCAAAAATCTTGGCGCTTCTTGGACGATTTTACCTTGAGCGTTGACGACCATCGAGCCGCCATCAAACACCAAGTCATCTTGACCGCCCACGCTATTGGCATACACAATCGGGATATTGTATTCAGTCGCACGACTTTTTAATAAAGCCTTACGTTGTTCTTGCTTGTTTTGCTCAAAGGGTGAGGCATTGAGGCTGATGATGATTTCTGCACCTTTTTCTTTCAGTGCGCGAATGGGTGCATCTTGCCATAAATCTTCACAGATAAGTAGCCCGATGGTCAGCCCTTGATAGTCAAACAACACTTGGTTGTGACCGGTATTAAAATAGCGGCGTTCATCAAACACGCCATAGTTTGGCAAGCATTGTTTGTGATAAAAGCCTTTTTGCTGACCATTGTGGATGATAGCCACTGAGTTAAACGTGCCATTGGGGTCAATGTGCGGATAACCCACTAGCATGACGATGTCTTTGACTGTGTAGAGCAATTCAAAAGCAAGTTTCACACGTGAGGCAAGACTTGGACGTAGTAACAAATCTTCAGGCGGATAACCCAGCAGTGATAACTCAGGGAAGACAATGATATTAGCCCCCTTGTCACGGGCGTCTTTAGCCAGCTCTACCATTTTTTTGGCATTGTTGATGACATCGCCGACAATAAATTGCTGCTGTGCCACCGCAATTTTTAGCCCCACCATAGAATCTGCTTGGCTAGTCGATTGGCTTGATGACTGAGAAGTTGACTGAGAAACTGATTGAGAAGTTGGCTGAGCAGGTTTTTGAGAAACTGGCTGTGGGTTTGCTTGTTGGCTTGGCGCATTGCTAGTATCAGCCGTGGGCGCATGGTTTGGCGTAGTAGCTTCGGTGGTCATTGACTCACTCGGCAGCTGCGTTGGTACGCTATCATCTGGGGTTAAATCAAGGTGTGACATGAAAAATCCTTCAGTAAAAATTTGTTATGGGTTCGTCCCTTTAGTCATAGCCGTCTAAAACGGTGTGCAAGCATCATGCCGCTATTATAATTATTGGTGGCAACAGCGATGGCATTACAAGATAAAATTATTCTACATTATATCGCTTTATGATGTGTTTACAATTGCAATCTTTAGACGCTACAACCGAAAAACGCTGCAACTGGTAAAATTAGCTTAAACATAGCATGAATAACCCATCAATGCGCGATTTTTTGCAGTATAATCAAACCTTACAATGCTAATTAACAGGCAGTCATAATTCTTAATTGGCAACGATGATTCGTTCATTAGACAATGAGGTGAAGCGATGTTTACCGCAATTTTTGTGGTTTTGGTGATTATGGGGCTTAGCTGGGTTGGGATGAAATGGATGTATCCACGACCACCGCAAGGCTATTTACAGCCGCAGCCAGGCGAGAGTACCGAGCCACGTGCGTGTGATTTTTGCCATCATACGTTAGCAGAGTGGCGAGGGATTGTAGAAGGGGATAAGTTCTTTTGTAATCAAGAACACCAAGCGGATTTTCATGCTGGCAAACATTACCAGCGCGCTCAAAATTAGTCGAATTTTATTTTACACTACAGACGTTAGGCAAAACGCGCAACGTCTTCTAACATTTTACCCACCAGGTCTTGCGCTTGGCTTTCATTTTCTTGATAGCGCTGTAAGTTTTCCGATTTTTCAAACAACGTCAACGCGCACAGTACCAATAATTCTTCTTGTGGTAGCTGAGGCGCTTGGCGGCGTACGTCTTGCATAAACTGGTTAATATAGCTTGCCGCACGCTGCAACGCAGGCTCTTCAGATTCTGGGCAATTGATGGTATAGCTACGACCATTGATCAGGATATCAACTTTTTTAATGCTTTGGGCAGATGCCATAAGATTTTCCTAACGTATTCAAATGTTTTAAACATCACTAAGGCTGGCTTAAATAGGGGCGGGTTAGTTTTCGCTGTCAATTTTTGCCAAGCGCTCTAACACAAGCTTGGTATGCTCTGCCGCAACGCGATTTTTTTCAATCAGTTTTTGATTTTGTGCGGTAAAAATCTGTAATTGGTTTTGGGTTTGTTCGTATTCGGTACTTAGCATGTTGTGAGATTCGGCAAGTGACTGATAGCGCTGCTCAAGTGCTTGATACTCTTCGGCTTGTCTGGCAAGTTGTTGTTGCAAATTTTGCTGCAGTTCTTTGCTGGCATCGAGCTCAGCTTGTACCGCTTGCAATTGGTCGGCGGTAATGGTTGGCTGTGCTTTAATACGGGTTAGCTCGCTACTGGCGAATTGATATTTATCGCGAAGCTTAGTCAATGCGGTTTGTAGCTGGGTCAGTTGGTCAATTAGGGTGCTCATGATATGATGTCTAGCCAGTAATCGAGTGAATAATCGAGTGAATAATCAAGTAAATCATCAAGAGCGACGTGATGGGCGCTCATTGACATGAATAGCAAAGGGCTTTTTTGGTATAACTATAGCGTGAAGGCTTAAAATTTGAGTGATACTTATATTATTTTACCACTTTAATAATGCCATAGTTGACCGCATTAAGGCTAGTATTATCTCAATGTTGATATAATTTTTTGTGAAAAAAGGGTAAAGCGATGGATGATTATATTTCGGGTTGGCAAGATTGGACACAAGCATTTGAGGATTGGCATGACGTCACAATTAGTGAGTTACATGGGCTACTCTCAGGGGTGCTTAGTGTGTGTGATGCGCCAACCGAGCAAGAGTGGCAACTGCTACTGACTGAGCTGAGCTTTACCGAGCTTGAGCCGAAAGCGTTAGAGATAGTGACTGAAGAGGGCGAGGATATGGTGGCGGTGTTAACCGATGATGCCGATAGCTATCAGTTTATGCCGTTGCTGCCTGATGACGACCATCCACTGTATGAGCGTTTGATGGCACTTAAGAACTGGGCAAATGGCTTTTTGACAGGCTTTGGCGTCACCGATAGTGCGCTACGCCCGGAAGAAAATAACCTATTTAATGACTTGGCAAAAATCGGCGCGCTGCGGGTTGATGCGTATGATGAGGCGCTGCAAGGGACAGACAATGCTGAAGGCGAAGTTGAATATATGGAGCTACTTGAGTTTGTGCGCATGATTCCTGTGAGTGTGTCACAAGGGCGGGTGCGTAAATCAGTCGCCAAGTTGCCGCTCATCGCAGGATTTGCCATGAATCGCCCTGTGGGTAAAGCCCAAGAGATTGATGAGGAGCATTTGGATTTTATTGAGCAGCTACGTGATGATGAACTCGATTGGGAAGCAGAAAAAGATACCAATGATGATTTTGTTACCCATATGGTCATTGATGCCATGACCGGTAAAAAGCCGAATTGATGTTAACACCCTATTTCGACTAGATTTACCCTGATAGGGTGTTTTAATGGTTTAAAATTTGAGAAAAATGGAACGACTATGGGCTATCCATCCAACGCCTTAGACTGGTTAACAAAGCTGATTGGTTTTAATACTGTCAGTCGCTACTCCAATTTGCAATTGATTGAGTATGTGGCGGGCTATTGTGAACAGTTGGGGTTGTCGCCACGTTTGACTTTTAATGCCGATAATAACAAAGCCAACCTCTTTGTGACTGTACCTGCGATGGGTAAGGGTGATAGCGTCCTGACAGGGGGTTTTGTGTTTTCCGGGCATACTGATGTAGTGCCCGTTGATGGGCAGGCATGGGATACCGATCCGTTTGTGGCGACCATTATAGAAGATAAGCTATACGGGCGTGGGGCTTGTGATATGAAAGGCTTTATTGCTTGCGCCTTAACCCTGTTGCCCACTGTGGTGCAAGCAAGCCGCGATAGAATGCTCAACAAACCGATTCATCTAGCACTGTCGTATGATGAAGAAGTGGGTTGTTTGGGTGCGCCATTACTGCTCGCGGATTTAAAAGCGCAAGGGATTAAGCCCGACTACTGTATCGTCGGTGAGCCGACCATGATGAAAATGGTCACCGCGCATAAAGGCATCCAAGTGTATCGCTGCCGCGTGCATGGCAAATCAGTGCATTCATCGCTGACCCCGCAAGGCGTCAATGCCATCAGCTATGCTAGTAAAATTATCAATTTTATTGATGAACTAGCCGAACAATTGCAACAACGTAACGACCAAGACATGGCGTTTGACGTACCATTTTCGACCTTGTCAGTGGGCACTATTACCGGCGGTACAGCAACCAATATCGTGCCCAACCTGTGCGAATTCACCTTTGATTACCGTAATTTGCCGCACATGAATGAAAGCCAAGTGATTGAGCCGATTCGTGCCTTTATCAAAACACTTGAGCCTAAGATGCACGCCATTGACAGCGACACGGGCATTGAGCTAACTCGCAACGAAAATGTCCCTGCCATGACCGATAAAGATAGCCAAGCCTTGCAACAGCTCATAGAAAATTTGGTAGATGAACAGCAGCGCCATAAAGTAGCGTATGCCACTGAAGGCGGGCAGTTTACCAATGCAGGCATTCCGACGGTGATTTGCGGACCTGGCGATATTGGCAATGCCCATAAACCCAATGAGTTTGTCAGTCTAAACCAATTAGCAAAATGCGAAAGCTTCTTACAGCAAATTCTTCAACAATGCTGTGACAGCCATTAAATTTTCTGGAAATATCATGTCAAATCAATTAACCATACAGTTGTTGCCCAAGCTTCCCCAAAGCCAATTTGCCAAACGCCGTGCCAAACTTGCTGACGCCTTGCCAAACAATAGCATTGCGATTTTGCAAACGGCACCCGCGCATATCCGCAATAACGATGCTGAGTATAAATACCGCGCCGACAGCAGTTTTTTCTACCTGACAGGCTTTACCGAGCCAGAATCAGTCATGGTTTTGGAAAAAACTGACCATGCCGTCAACTACACGTTATTTTTACGTGAAAAAGACAAACTACGTGAGATTTGGGATGGTAAACGGGTGGGGCTTGACGGTGCAACTGCAGATTTTGGCGCGGATAAAGCGATTGCCATTGGCAAAATTGATGAGGTGATGCCCACCTTGATTTTTGGTAAAAAACACGTGTTTGCCCGCTTTAATAATGAGCTGATTGACTGGCTTAATAAAGCCAAGCAACTGCAGCGCGGCGAAGGTGTGGTCGATACCGTCACCAATATTGATAGCCTTATCAATGAAATGCGGCTGATAAAAGATGAGTGTGAAATTGCACGCATGAAAGTCGCCGCCCAAATCAGTGCTTACGGGCATATTCGCGCCATGCAAAGCGTGGCACCTTTGATGCAGAAAAATCAGGGGAACGAAAGCAGACTGGAAGCTGAAGTTAACTATGCTTTTGCCCAATACGGCTGCGTACCTTCTTATAATAGTATCGTGGCTGGCGGGGACAATGCCAATATTTTGCACTATGTCGAAAACGACCAACCGTTGCACGATGGCGACTTGGTGATGATAGATGCGGGCGCCGAATACCAACATTATGCCGGCGATATTAGCCGTACTTTTCCTGTGAGTGGCAAGTTTAGCGACGTGCAAAAACAGGTGTATGACATTGTGCTAAATGCCAATATCGCCGCCATCAACAGCCTAAAAGCAGGCGAACATGGCAAAATCCATCATGAAACTGCGCTCAAAGTACTGACCCAAGGCTTAATTGATTTGGGGATTTTGACAGGCGACGTCGATCAGTTGATTGCTGATAAAGCCTACTTACCGTTTTATATGCATGGCACAGGGCATTGGCTCGGCTTAGATGTGCATGATGCAGGGCGGTATACTGGCGACGACGGTAAACCCAGAAAGCTTGAAAAAGGCATGGTGATTACCGTTGAACCTGGCTTGTATTTTGCCCATGACAATGCATTGGTACCCAAGAAATATCGGGGTATTGGCATTCGGATTGAGGATGATGTGGTCATTACTGAAGGTGAGCCGTTGGTTCTTACTCGTGATGTGCCAAAAACAACGGACGCGATTGAAGCGCTAATGCAGCAAAAATTTGATTTATAGATAGATTGATAGAGGCACATCTCTATATAGAGGAAAAGAAAAAAATAAAAAAAGAAAAGCACAGGACAGTTGGGCTTTTTTTGTGGTCAATCGTTTATCGGGATGTTAGGTATCCGCTGGTGGATGTGCCAAATGCGCGATTTTATCTTCGGGCAAGTTTGTCAACAAATGAATGCGCTGAGAGAGTTGGCGTAATACTTGGCTAAAGGCGGCTTTTTCCACCTCACTATGGGCTGATACACTGTCAGTGTCATTGATATGCCAATGTGCAGTCAGTGGGAATTTGCCATCAATGTCCGCATGTTGTTGTAAAGAATTGCACAGCCCAATCACCAAATCAATCTTTGGCGCGTTGTCTTGTAAAAACTGATTGATGGATTTGGGCGCTAAGCTTGCCACATCATAACCTTCTTGTTTTAATACCTCAAGCGTGAATGGATGCGCGCTAGGGGATGGCTCAACGCCTGCACTATAGGCTACAAAACGGTCACCACCAATTTTATTCAAAATGGCTTCTGCCATTAGGCTACGGCTAGCATTGTGCTTGCACAAGAACAACACGTTATAAGGCTGCGTCATCAATAAGTCCCTTGTCATCATTCTGCGAACGGTCAGCACGTTTGGGCGTGCAATTTTTAAGAATGAAATTTTACCTTTAATGACAAAAAATTGCTATCAAAATCCCCACAATTGTGCAAGTTTAAACCATTGACATTAACTATTAAGTTTTGCCAGCAATTCGCCATCAAATAGGTGAAAAAATTATTTATTCCAAAAAGTAATATTTAGTATAAAAATAATTTGCGTTTAATGAATTTTAAAAATAAATATTATAAATATTTGATTTTATTATATTTTATATAACTGTAAAAAAATAATGACTTGCTTGTATAACTTTTGGTTGGGTTTTGTGAAAAGAAAGTTTGACATTAACTATTGATTCATGAAAAATCTACATACTGCAAGATTCTCGTTGCAATTTTTTCATTTATTTACATTCGATTAGGGAGGGATTATGAGCACTAATCACAAGTCGTCTCATTCCCAGTGGAGCTCAAAAATTGGGTTTTTAATGGCTGCCGTGGGTTCTGCGGTCGGTCTCGGTAGTATTTGGAAGTTTCCTTACATGACAGGCGATAGCGGTGGCTCGGCATTTGTTATCGTGTTTATCATCAGTATCGCGCTTATTGGTTTTCCAGTGTTGGTCACTGAATGGCTGATTGGTCGCCGTGGACAAAGTAACCCAGCGGCAAGTTTTCGCAAAGCGGCGGTTGCCAATAACACCTCACCGGCTTGGAGTCTGCTTGGCTACTTTGGTATTTTAGCTGCTTTTATGATTTTGTCATTTTATAGTGTGATTGGCGGCTGGTCGCTTAATTACACCTTAAAAGCCGGTATCAATGCATTTGGTGGTCTCAATGCCGATGCCACTGGCAAAATTTTTGAGACGATGTTGGCAAATCCAACCGAAATGACGTTGTGGCACACAGCATTTATGGGCTTGACGGCGCTAATTGTGGCAGGCGGTGTATCAGCAGGTATTGAGAAAGCATCAAAAATCATGATGCCTGCGTTGGCTTTTATCCTATTATTTATCGTGGGATATAACGCGATTAATATGGATTTTGCCAAAGGCGCCGAGTTTTTGTTTAAGTTTGACTGGCAGCGTATGCAGGAAGTTGGCGTGGGTAAAGTGCTGATGGCAGCGCTAGGACATGCGTTCTTCTGTCTGTCACTGGGTATGGCGATCATGGTGAGTTATGGTTCATACCTAAAACAAGATGTTGATTTATTGGCAACCGCGCGTACGGTGATTATCTGGGATATTATCTTCTCATTGGCGGCAGGTCTTGCGATTTTCCCGATTTTATTTAGCAATCATCTGGATCCAGCGGCAGGTCCCGGTTTGGTGTTTGTGACCTTGCCAATCGCCTTTGGTCAAATGAGCCTAGGTGTGGTGGTGGGTACTTTATTCTTCTTGTTATTGACCTTTGCGGCATTGACGTCGTCGATTTCAATTCTTGAACCCATTGTCGAGTTCTTGGAAGAAAAAACCCCAATGAGCCGTAAAATCTGTACGCTAGTAGGGGCAGTGGCAACGTGGGCAGTGGGTGTACTTGCGTTATTGTCATTTAATAAATTGTCTGATTTTGCGGTATTTACTATCCACAAAAACGGTAAAGACATCCCACAAGGTATCTTTGACGCGCTAGATTATACGTCCAGTAAAATCATGCTGCCTTTGATTGGTTTGGGTACCATTATCCTCATTGGCTGGTTTATGGACCAAGAATCGGTAAAACGTGAATTGGGGCTCGATGGCATGAAATGGACTATTTGGCAAATTGTGGTAAAATTTGTCGCACCGATTGGTATCATCGCTGTATTTTTAACGGAGTTACTGGGTTAAT
>NZ_DAMBOA010000029.1:0-15437 GCF_032064105.1 Moraxella sp. CTOTU49097
TATTAATTGATTATGTCGCTTATCCTAGCATATTTTTTAATCGTGAACAGGTTCTTAAAAAAAATGGGTCAAAAAAGCGCGAAAGAAACACAAACGTAAGGGCAAAACCAGTTTTATCATCATCGATGCTCAAAGCGTTAAGAAAACCGATACTGCTAAGTACAAAGGTTATGATGCCGGTAAAAAAGTATTAGGGATTAAACGTCATATTGCGGTAGATAGCCAAGGCTTGCCGCATGCTATCTGTATCACGACCGCTAACATCACCGACCGTGACGGTGCCAACATATTAATGAGTCACAATACCAAACGACTAAGCCGTGTAAACAATGTGATGGTTGATGGCGGTTATCGAGGTAAGGCATTTGCTAATAGTGTTAAATCTATTTTAGGCGAAACCGTTACCACAGAAGTTGCCAAAAGAGATGAATTAGATACGTTTAAAGTCATACCAAAGCGATGAGTTGTAGAACGTTCGTTTGCTTGGCTTGAGAAAAATAGACGTCTATGGAAAAACTGTGAGCGTCATTTAAATTCGAGCCTTCAATTTACCAATCTTGCTTTCATCGCTTTGTTATTGAAAAGATTGTGAACAGGTACTTACAAGCCATCATTAAATAAAACCTACTCAATAAAAGAGAAAAGTTAACAAAAATAAATATGAATGACTGTTTATCTCACTGGCTATTTAGCTACAATCATGACAAATATTTAGTAATAAATGAAGCTAACCCAAGGAAATAACAATGACTATTAACAAGCCTTTATCAGCAGTTATTTTAACCAGCATCGCTATTACTGCTCATGCGACACCCCAAGATAACAACCCACTCAAAGACACGCCATTTGCCAACCAAACTGCTCATGGCTATAGCTTAAAATTTGACCCCAGTAAGTTTGTCAAAAAAACCGCTGATGTCGATGGTCAAAACATTGCGTATCGGGCAGTCGAAAAAATCGTCTATGTTCAGCACCCAATTGAACCTGAGTATCAAACCATCAATTTTTATGTGCCAGAAGCCTATTTTACCAATGGCACAATTAATGGCTATTCTGCCAAAACGGTACCGATTTTCTTGCCAAATTCAGTCGGTGGCTATATGCCAGCGTTAGCCAGTACCGCGGATGCCAAAGGCATGGGTGGACAAACCAGCACCATTTTACAAGCGTTAAAACAAGGCTATGTCGTAGCCTCAGTCGGTGCAAGAGGTCGCACACTTGGCACAGAAGGTAACTACACAGGCAAAGCCCCTGCGGTGATTATCGACTTGAAATCTGCCGTTCGCTATTTACACGCCAACGATGCCAATATGGCAGGCGATGCCAACAAAATCATCTCTAACGGCACATCGGCAGGGGGTGCGATGTCCGCCCTGTTGGGAGCGAGTGCTAACAGCCATGATTACGACAAATACTTTGCCAAACTAGGTTCAGCAAAGGCAAGCGACCGTATTTTTGCGGTATCTGCTTATTGTCCGATTACCGATTTAGACCATGCTGATTCGGGGTATGAATGGGAGTTTCACACACTTACTGACTATGAGCAAATGGATATGTCAAAACTCAACGCCCAGAGCTATAATGACCGCTCAACGCCCATGCCAAAAATCACAGGCAGTCTGAATGACAAACAACTTGCGGTTTCTAAAGATTTGCAAAACCAATTTCCAAGCTATTTAAACAGTTTAAATTTAAAGGATGAAAACGGCAAAGCCCTACGTTTGGACGCTAACGGCAAAGGCTCGTTTAAAGACTTTATAGCAAAACAAATCATTGCTTCAGCCAACAAAGCGATTAGCGAAGGCAAAGATTTAAGCAATATCAGCTACTTAACGATTAAAGATGGTAAAGTGGTAGCGGTCGATTTTGACGGCTATGTGCAACACAAAAAACGTATGAAAACGCCACCTGCCTTTGATGCGTTGGATTTATCCGCAGGTGAAAATAATTTGTTTGGTGATAAGACCACCAATAATAAACACTTTACCGCTTACAGCCTTAAAAACAGTAGCGTAGCAAGCAATTTAGCTGATAAAGATATTGTCCGTGTCATGAATGCAATGAATTATGCCAATAATCCTTATGCCTCACAGTATTGGCGGATTCGTGCAGGGACGGATGATTATGATACGTCGCACGCTATTTCAGCCATGCTGACCGCAAAATTGCGTATGAATGGTAAAGCGGTGGACTATGCCTTGCCTTGGGGTGTGCCACATTCGGGCGATTATGATTTGCCAGAATTATTTGCGTGGATTGATGGGATTGCTAAGAAGTAGTTTTGATTTTAGAAGCTGTTCACGATTAAAAAATATGCTAGGATAAGCTACATCATCGATTAATAACCGAATCATGCACCATGAGAAAAGCGTATCCAAGCGACATTAGCCGAAAACAATTTGAGTACATATTACCCATTCTAGAAAGTGCTAGGAAGAAGACCAAACCAAGAACGGTTGACCTTTATGACGTATTCTGTGGGTTATTGTCTGTAGTCAGAACAGGTTGCCAATGACGACAGCTGCCCATGACTTTCCCATATAGCGAACGATCTATTTCTACGCTCAAAAGTGGGATGAACTTGATAAAAAAGGCAACAGCATCCTTCAAAAAATGTTAAAGAAGAGGTCAAGAAATTACGTAAAACTTGTAAAAGCAAAGACGAAATTAGCTTTATTAGCATCGATATCCGAAGCGTTAAAAAATACAACCATGGCTCGGTATAAGATCAATAATGTAGGTAAGAAATCATCAGGAATTTATAGATATATGGGCAACAATTAAACATACGCGATGTAGTTATTTACCAGCGTATATTTTCTGTTTTCTATGCTAATGCTAGCTAACAAATAAACATAAATTATTGGACATGAAAATTAGGAGTAATTATGAAACAACATCAATATAAAATCACTATTGAACATCTTGCTGATGCCAATGGCAACCTTGTCAATGATCCTAAGCTAATTTTTAATGCGCCTAATCACGATAACATATTCGATATTGTGGCAAAAATGCAAGCCAGTTCGAGATTCCCTAGTGAAGAAGCTGCATGTCGTTTTGCTATCGGCCTTAAACTTATGAGTGAAGTTATTTTGGAAAATAAAAATACTGAATTTGCCGCTGCTATACAGCCACATGTCATAGATAGTATGAAAATAGTAAAAGATAAATGATAATCTTGATGACATAGGATTAATACTACAATTTTTATGCCGCTTTTAAAACATCTGAAGAATATCAAATTATTTATCAAGGCAAGCCTTTAGGTAGGCTACCCATTGATTCAATGATTTTTGAACAGTGCTTTTAAAAAAACCCGACAAAATTCCTGAACGTGCTATTGTTCCGTTTTCTGTGGTGGCTCCTGTAAGCAGGTTTTTGAAGTTCGAATTATCAATCAAAAATTACGCCTTCATTTAAACGCAATTGCAAGCTATCAGTAAAGGTGACTGAAAAAGGTGTCGCGCCATTTAACTCAAGGCTATTGAGCCTTTGTGTCATTGGGTGACTGTTCGTTGAATCAACATTTAGCTTAAGATTACCTTTAGTGGCAATTTTAGCGCCATTTAATGTACGTGTATCTGCGGTTGCCCGTATTAACGCATCATTTAACATTGAATATAAAACTAAGTCTGCCCAAGGTGTGGTAACTGAGACGCCGATCGTACCTGATAATGACAAGATAGATGTTTGAGGATTCTCTGGATGTTTGACAGAACTACTAAAATCCTTATCGTTTAAATTAAAATCAATATCAGTGACGAATTTCGGGTAGCCCCATAATTCTTTACCTGCACGACACGCAGCTTCAGTGGTTACCGGTAAATCACAAATCCACATACCGGTATTGCGTCGATCTGGTGGTAATGTCATTTCCATCAATGGATGAGCAGGTGTGTCTTGGTCTGCAGGATAGACAAGCATACTCGATGCAACTTCGTGATAAGGCTCACCATCAGTTAATTCACGATAATTATAGAAAGCTAGACTAAATAGCGCTTTATTGCCTATAAGCTTGGCAACCTTTAACTTTGGATTGTCCAATACACTGACTGCTTTGTCATAATCCACTATAAAAAAAGCAATCAGGCTTGACACATCAAAGTACTTAATAGGCAGCTGAGCTTGACCTTGTGACATCTGTCTTGTGTGGGTGGCTTGTTGAAAAAATGGGTCAGCATACCATTTATTATTCACGTTTTTATTCATTATCATAGGTTAAGTACCTTTTTGATTATCAGATTATTTTTAAGCGGTTTTATTTAAACATGACAATAAAAAAGTATAAAGTATTGTTGTGTAAGGCAATGCGTTCTACTCAATTACTTTAAAGTTTGGTAGGCATAACTAAATCTGATTGATGCATGCTGAAAAAAACGGAAGAAAATATTTGGTAACCTAGAATACTAAACAGAAGTTTACCGTGACTAAGAAAAGAATACAGTTAAACATTCAAATCTGAAGCCATCGTCAAAGTCAAAGAAAATAACGGTAACATCAATCTACCAAGTGTTTTATTCCGTTGTTGACAGCAGAGGTCACTAGTTACCCCATACCTCATCAGCAATCTCTTTAATTAAATCGAGTTTTGCCCATTGGGCTTCTTCAGTCAAAATATTACCCTCTTCGGTTGACGCAAAACCACATTGGGGGCTTATACATAACTGGTTAATATCTACAAACTGGGCTGCTTCTTTAATCCGCTCGATAATAACGTTTTTATCTTCCAAGTCGCCTGTTTTTGACGTAACTAGACCTAGTACAACTTGCTGATTTTTGATATGTTGTAACGGTGCAAAATCTCCCGCGCGTTCACTATCATATTCCAAGAAAAAACCATCTACTCTGCAGGTACCAAACAACACCTCAGCAATAGGCGCATAACCACCTTCAGAGAACCAAGTTGAACGAAAATTACCACGACAAATATGCATGGTAATTTGCATATCGTCAGGTTTGGCATCTACAATACGATTGAGTACCGTCACATAATTTTTAGCAACTTTATCCAAATCAATACCACGAGCCTCAAATTCCGCTCGTTTATCGAGCGAGCAAAACTGCCCCCAACTTGTGTCATCAAGTTGTAAATTACGTAGACCTAATGCATAAAATTTGTTTAACGCTTTAATGTATGCGTTAGCAATGTCATCAAATAGCTGGCTTTCTTCTTGGTAAAGGTCAATCGGCTGGTAATTTTCATCACGTATACAAGCCAATAAGTGCAGCATACTAGGTGATGGGATGGTGAATTTTGTTGGGTAATTACCTGCACAGTCCTTTAAAAGTTGATAGGCGTTGACAAAGGGATGGTCGTCACTAAAGTCGATTTTACCCACAATGGCAATGGTGTTACCCTTAGGTTTCGCACCCTTAAACGCAACAGGAAATTTTTCCAGGCTAATCATCTCAATGCCATCTAGCCCTGCTAAAAAATCTAAATGCCACCACACACGGCTAAATTCACCATCGGTCACGGCGTGCAGTCCATGGCGTTTTTGTAGATTCACAAGATTTTGAATTTCATCTTTTAGGATTTTGTCAAATGCCGCTTGGTTGATTTTGCCAGTTTGCAATTCGGTTTTGGCATTTTTTAGCGCGTCAGTGCGTAAAAATGACCCTACTACATCGTTACGGTATGGCGCTTGGGTTCGTGGGGTTGCCTGCGCAAATATTTGGCTCATAGTTGATTCGCTTTTGTTAAAAAACTTGAAGCGTCACTATAAGAGTTTTTAGCTAATGAGACAAACGCTGATTTTTCAAGGTAAAATGAATTGCGTTTAATGTTTTGACTACTAAACTGTGGGTTTGGTAATACGTCTTAAGCCTCGGTGCAGTTTTACTTAGCGTAGTCACTGGCTTGTTTTACATTCAAGGAAGGTATATTTTATCCTATTACGACAGTACTATTGTTAACTGATTCATCTTCAAACTCAACTTACCCAATAATTGTTATGTTAAAATAATATCTTTAAAATCAATTAGTTGCCTACTCCATTTTCAATATTATTAAGTATTCTAATGAAAAATAACCTTATAAATTCCTCCGTTTTCTTCAGCATACATCAATCAAGTCGTTGCAGCCATGTTAATACTGTATGGTTAAACAGTGTGGGCTTATCGACAGTAACCCAATGTGATGTCTTAAACCCGCTCACCTGATTGTTAGGTTGCTGCGTGATTTTAACAAGCCAAGCTTCAGAGTGAAACATGGTAGGTTTTTGTGTGCCATAGACGAAAAGGTAAGGACAGGTGAAGTTAATCGATTGTAAGTTTTTAAAACCGCCCTTTGCCTTTGTCCACGCCACATAATAAGGGTAGCCCATATTCGCATGGATCGTCTGAGATGCCACAGGTGCTCCTAGGACTTTGCCTACTGTTCTGGCTATTTTATTACCAATGCTACCATTTAAACGAAAACCAATCACTAATGGCAGCTGATAGCCTGCAATCACCAGCTTATCTTTAACCGTTAAACTAGCATTAAACTCTTCACTATAGGCATCACCCACATCAATGCCAATTAAGCGGCTGACTTTCTTTGGATAACGTACCACATATTGATAGCCATAAATAGCACCCCAATCATGTACCATCAATATCACCGGCTTGTCAGGGCTGACATAGTCAATCACTTGACGAATGGTATCAATGATGTCTTCTAATGAAAACACCTTGGGGCGAGCCTGTGGCTCATCAAATAGAGGTAGCGTAAAGGTGACGCAACGATAGTCATTTTTAAAGAAAGCCACTTGGTTTTGCCACAGTGCTTGGGTATCGGGCCAACCATGTATCATCACCAAAGTTTGTTCGCCATTGCCGTCAATGCTACCGTTGACACCTGCTATATGAAAAGTCGTTGCCATAATTTTCCTAATTGATTGAATAGGTTAAAGTTTTTATGTACTGACCATACAAACACAAATAAAGGAAATAAACAAATTTTTGAATGTTTTTATGAACATTTTAGACTTAGAACTTAATTCAATTTCACTTCGCCCATCTTTGATTATGTTAAATAAATCATTTGAACTTAAAATTTAAGTGTGTTAGAGCTTACGCAAAAATAGAAGAAGCGTTCGTGCTCAGCTTGTCGAACCATAACTTTTGCGCACCGTTCGATAGGCTTAGGGCGAGCGGAGACTTAAAAATGCGTAAGTCCTAATGGTAAATACTTAAAAATAACAAGTGAAGCGTATAGAGTGTTTAATTTGCATACTTTTTGGCACCTATCACGCAAATGACTGCCACTATAGAAGTAAATATCATCAAATAGCTTACATTTTCATGTAACAAAGCGGCAGCCAATAATAATCCTAAAAATGGTTGTAACAATTGCAATTGGCCCACTGCCGCAATACCCCCTTGAGCCAAGCCTTTGTACCAAAACACGAAACCCACTAACATACTAAAAACTGACACATACATTAGACCAATCCATGCAGAGGTTGAAATGCTATGTAAAGTCGTCGGGAACATAAAAATTGCTATTGGTAGTAAGATTGGCATTGATAAGACTAAAGCCCAACAGATTACCTGCCAACCACCTAACTCTTGAGAAAGTTTAGCACCTTCAGCATACCCCCACCCACACACTACAATCGATGTAATCATTAGTAAATCACCTACCAGCGACTCCTTTATACCGGTAAAACCTACATAAAGACTGATACACAAAGCCCCCATTAGTGAAAACACCCAAAATAATGGTTTTGGTCTTTCTTGAGTTCTTAGTACCGCGAAGACTGCAGTACTAAGAGGAAGTAAGCCTACAAATACAATAGAATGAGCAGAGTCGATATATTTTAATGCGATACCTGTTAATAGTGGAAACCCAATAACACAGCCTAGCGCAACGATAAACAACGCTGGGAGATTATCCCGTTTTGGCTTTGGCTGTTTCAATAATAAGAGCAATACTAACCCTAATATTGCAGCGATAATGGCACGAATGCAAGTTAAAAAAATAGGGTTAAAGTCAGCAACAGCCAAGCGAGTTGCTGGTAAGGAACCAGAAAATATAGCGACACCTATAATGCCATTTATCCAACCATTTACAGCTTTATTCATTTTTCGTCACCTTAAAAATTTTATTATTTGTCAAATTTAAAGTAACTATTGAAACATAGGATAGTCAGCGTAAAATAGCTACAATCTAAATACAGTTTATCGGAACTGTTATGATTATATTTTCAGTACAATGATAAGTACCTATGCCTAAAACCAATTCAAAAGTAAATCAAATAATTGAAGCGATTCATGCAAAGATCGCTAACCGTACTTACTTACCTGGCTCACGTTTACCTTCAGTTCGCTTACAAGCAAAATCAATGCAAGTGTCTGTCTCGACTGTGGTAGAGGCCTATGGACGGTTGATGGCTACGGGGGTTATCATGTCAAAAAGAGGCTCGGGTTATTATATTAATACGCCCATTGCACCCCTATCACTGAATCATTTAGGGCCGAACTTAGATAGAGCCGTAGACCCACTTTGGATATCTCGACAATCATTAACTGCTAACGATGATATGCTAAAACCAGGCTGCGGATGGCTACCTGAGTCTTGGATGTATGAAATGGGGTTTCGTAAAGCATTACGTCAAGTTTCTCGTTGTGATGTTAAACCATTGGTAGAATATGCAATTCCTGCAGGAAATTTGGTATTAAGGCAATTATTAGTCAGACGGCTTAGTAAACTTGAGATTAATATAGAGGTAGATCAAATTGTTTTAACAGAGTCAGGTACCCACGCTATTGATCTATTGTGTAGGTTTTTTCTAGAACCAGGTGATACTGTACTGATAGATGATCCTTGCTATTTTAACTTTCAGGCACTGCTAAAAGCACATCGTGTCAATATTGTTGGAATCCCTTATACAAAAGATGGTCCAGATTTAGAAAAGTTTGAAATAGCGCTAAAGTTGTCTCCCCGCCTGTATATAACCAATTCAGGTATTCATAATCCAACAGGTGCTAGATTATCTACCGTTAAAGCACATCAACTATTAAAACTGGTTAGTGATACTAACATCATCATTATTGAAGATGATATTTTCGCTGATTTTGAATTAAATCCTGCACCAAGGTTAGCTGCATTCGATAATTTATCTCAAGTTATTCAAATTGGAAGCTTTTCTAAAAGTATCTCTGCATCGTTACGTTGTGGCTATATCGCAACAAAAGCAAAATGGATTGAGGATTTGATTGATTTGAAAATTGCCACCACATTTGGTGGTGGTCATTTAGCATCTGAAGTCATTGTTAAAATCCTCTCCGATAGTGGATATCAGCGTTATCTAGAGTCATTACGAATTCGACTTGCTAAAAAAATGCAGATAACTATTCAAAAGTTATCTGTTTTAGGTATAACGCCTTATTTAGTACCTGAAGCAGGCATGTTTTTGTGGTGTCAGCTGCCAATGGACATTGATGCAGCAAGACTTGCTAAAGATTGTTTGAGTGAAGGCATTATTTTAGCACCCGGCAATGTATTTAGTCAGTCATTAAACGCTCACTCCATGTTACGTTTTAATGTCGCTCAGTGTGATGATAAGCGCATTTTTGAGGTATTAAAAAGATTATTATCAGGTTATAAAGCAGGATATTAGAGTTTTTTCTAACATAGTTTAACTTTAATGACTCTAGGTTTTGCTTCGGCTAGTTTCTCTATTAATGCTGAAAACCGAGTGTGTCTATCACTAATAGAGCGGATGCCGGTAGCGTTCAAAAAACTGTGTCATTCCCATAAACTGTTCAGAAAAACAGGAATGACACCATTCAAAAATTTGACTTTAACGAAGCCCTAAAAGCCATTCAATCAGGAAAGCCTATTACAGGCAGTGATGGGGTACTAGCCCCACTCATCAAACAACTTACCGAAGCTGCCCTATCAGCTGAAATAGACAGCTACCTTGAGCAAAATCCTATTGGCAACCGCCGTAATGGCTACAGCAAAAAGACGGTCAAATCAGCGGTTGGTAGCTTTGCACTTGAAACACCACGAGACCGCAATGGGGAATTTGAGCCTGAGCGAGGAAATAGCGAAGCATCGCTTCGCCCGAGCGCAAGACGAAGGCTATGCCTGAATGACTGATTAAAAAGCACCAAACCAAGCTCACCCCCGAGATGAGTTTGCCCATTACACGGTGTAATCAGGTATGGCGTACGGATATCACCTACGTTCGCCTAGCCAAGGGCTTTGTATACTTGATGGCGGTAATTGATGGGTCTAGACATTGGGGAGTACCTTAAAGTACTGCTTTGCAGCATGCACTAATAGCAAAATGTTTATTGACTATTTTTAAACGTTCGTTTAAATTGGTTTTATTATGATTATTAGAGAGCTAAATGGACATCGTTAACGAGTTAATATGCTAATTGAACAACCTAACCGCAAATATTGGACATTTGCCACCTTAAAATGGTTGGTATGGTTTAATATTTTCACCACGATTTTGCACTATGTGGATAATATTTTGTTTTTTGCGCATTATCCCGAACCTACCTGGCTCAATCCCACGTTGGTGGATGCATTTTGGTTTGTGATGACCCCGTTTGCCCTTTTGGCACTTTGGCTGATTAAACATCAGCACTTGTATTGGGGCTTGGTGAGTATGGTGCTGTATTGCTTAATGAGTTTATTGGTATTGGGTCACTATCTTATCCCCAGTGAGCACATTAGCCTTAAGATTCATGCGTTTATTTGGCTAGAGGCACTTGCGGCGATTGGGCTATTAGCGTATGTCATGGGCTATGTACAGATGTCAAAGCCCTTCACCTTAAAGAATGGAGCGTAACCAAAATGCGACCACAAAAACTCAGCCGAGAGCAGCTGTTACAGTATTGCATGCCTGTTTTTAAACAACATGGCTATCAAGGGACCAGTATGGCGATGTTGGCAAATGCCTGTGATTTGACCAAAGGGGCGTTTTATTACGAATATCAAGACAAAGAAAGCTTAGTAGCAGATATGCTCAGCTATGTGCACGACCTGGTTGACCATAAATTATTTAGTTTGGTGCATAAGACGGGCTCGGCCCAATCACGTTATCAACGCTTACATCAGCAGGCGGTACAGTTTTTTAGCCAAGGCGGTATGGGCTGTTTGGTAGCAGTGATTGGCGGTGAGGCAAGGTATTTATCGCCATCGCTACTGGCATTAACGCAGCAGTTTTTAAGCCGTTGGCAACAAACCATGCAGGTGTTATTTGATGAGGTCTATCCTAAAGCACAGGCGGATGCCTTAGCCAAGCAAAGTGTAGCGGATTATGAAGGGGCGATTTTACTGGGGCGAATTTATGATGACCCCAGTTACTTACAAGCCGTTTATAAACGCATCGATGCTCAATTAGCCAGTAAGCCAGTTTTAGCCAACTAATACAAGGAGTCAGAGATGACATCTAATAACCAAGATAAAGCCAGTTTCCAGACCGATTATGTCCGTTTGAATGTAGAACAAAAAGATAGCGTGTTACTCATTGAGCTCAATCGCCCAGAAAAATATAACGCCTTTGATAGCGTGATGATTCAAGAGCTATCAAAGGCGCTTACTGAGTATGAGCAGCGGGATGAATTACGCTGTGCCTTACTGTATGCGCGTGGGGAGAATTTCACAACAGGGCTTGATCTAATGGAGCTGAAAGACAAGGTAATGTCAGGTATTTTTGATTATCCGAACGACTGTATAGACCCTTGGGGTGTGTCAGGTATGCAACGCACTAAACCTTATGTCGTTGCGGTACAAGGGCTTTGTTTTACGGCGGGTATCGAGCTGATGCTCAATGCCGACATTGTGATTGCCAGTGATGACAGCCGCTTTGCCCAAATGGAGGTGCAACGAGGCTTGATGCCGTTTGGTGGGGCAACCATCCGTTTTGTACAAACGGCAGGTTGGCAAAAAGCCATGCCTTATTTGCTCACTGGCGATCGCTTTGATGCCGCGACGGCAGATGCGATGGGATTGGTCAGCCAAGTAGTGCCTAAAGGCGAGCAGTTTGCCGTCGCACTTAAGATTGCCACACAGATTAGCAGCCATTCTGCCCCGCTAGCTGTCAAACGTTTATTACAATCTGCGAAACAAGGGACTGAGCAAGATCCTAAAACTGCCTTTGCCAATGTCCTTGGTTACTTACCAGATTTGTTTTTATCTCAAGACTTTGCAGAAGGTGTCGCATCCTTAAGAGAGAAGCGACCAGCTCAGTTTCAAGGCAAGTAAAGAGATGACTAAGGTCAATGCCTAGTTTATCGACGCATTTTATCAACCCATTTTATCACCCAATGAATTGTGACTTATGACACCTACTTTTGAACACCTCACTCAAAGAGATTTTACCATTGTAGCAGCCGATGGCTTTGCATTGTCAGCCACAAGCTATGAGCCTGAAGAGTATAAAGCCACAATTGTGATCGCAGGGGCAACGGGTGTGCCACAACAATTTTACCAAAGATTTTCTAGGTTTGCCGCAGACAATGGCTATCGCACAGTGACGTTTGATTATAGGGGCATTGCTCGATCTAAGGTAGCGAGGCTTAAAGGCTTTAAAGCAAGTTTTCTTGATTGGGCTAGGTTAGATTTGGCGGCAGTGATTGATGAAATTGCCACAGGTGAAACCCCAACCTTTATCGTTGGACACTCATTTGGTGGTCATGCCTTTGGACTTCTGCCCAACCATTATAAAATTTCGGGTATGTATGTCTTTGCTACGGGTGCAGGGTGGCGTGGATGGATGACACGCCGAGAATCGATGCGCGTTAATTTGTTGTGGAACGCTATCTTACCTGCTTTAACATTCTTTAAAGGTTATACCCCGATGTCAATGTTGGGAATGGGTGAAGATTTGCCTTATGGTGTCTATCAGCAGTGGCGACAATGGTGCAAATATCCGCATTATTTTTTTGATGACCCAATTGTATCAGAAAAAATGCAAGAAAAATTTGCCCAAATAAAGGTGCCTATTGTGGCGGCAAACGCGGTGGATGATTTGTGGGCATTGCCAAAATCTCGGGATGCCTTTATGCAAGGCTATACAAACGCAGACTTAACCTTGCTAGACATTCCCTTAACTGCATCACTGCCCAAGATTGGGCATATGGGCTATTTTAGAGCCAGCGCCCAACCATTATGGGAAAATGTCTTATCATGGATTGAAACAACGATGAATCAGTCGCCTTTATACAATCCGTCCTAATAACCAACGCTTTAACAAAAGGATAGTTTTGCACTATGTCAATCCAACCATTGTGGACATGGCAGCACTTGTTGTTAAGTCCACTCTACCTATACCAAGCCAAACAAGTCAAAAAAAACACGTTACGCCTTGATGAGCCCATCGGTGAGCGATACGGCACCACCGCTTTTGTTGACGCCAATCCCCAGCAACCCCCGCTTAAGGTATTAATTATTGGTGACAGTGCGGGGGTCGGTGTGGGTGTCGAGCATCAAGACCAAGCATTTTTAGGTCAATTTGTTACTGGGTTGAGCCAAGACAAAGCATTGGCGCAATATTACTCGCATATAGATTGGCAACTGGAAGCGACCACTGGATATACCAGTTTTGACATATTGCGTCAGCTTTATGTCATGGAAGCTTATGCTGTTGATATCGTGGTCATCAGTATGGGTGTCAATGATACGGTGATGAATCTTGCTGTGACACAGTGGCAGGACAATCTGCAGGCGATGATTGCTATCTTAAAACGTAAGTTTTGTGCCAAGCATATTTTATTTGTCAGTATTCCACCACTACAGCTGATGCCTGCACTGCCAAGTCCACTCAACAGCTTTATGGGTCGGATGGCACAACGTTTGGATACCGCATTACAGCAGGTGGTAAAAGATACGCCTAGCACGAGCAATCAACAGGTACATTATTTGGTGGCAAACTTTGAGGCGGGTGGATTGGATAAAACCACGCTGTTTGCCAAAGATGGCTTTCATCCAAGTGCCTTAACCTACCAACACTGGGCAAAAAATGTGGTGAATTTTGTTAAACACACTTTATTATAACGATGGATAATTTTATGAGTTCTGAAAATATATTAAATCAATGGCTAGAAAAAGAACGGGAAGTTCGTGAGCGTCTACATACAGTCGGTGTCATACCAACTGCTCAATTAGCCGCCTACACTGGATTAGAATTTCTTAAAAAAATGCTTGCAGGTGAATTGCCTTCAACACCCATTGCTAATACCTTAGATTTTATCTTGATTCACGTTGAATTAGGCAAGGTTATCTTTCAGGGCAATCCCCAATTTCATCATTACAACCCTTTAGGTTCAGTGCATGGGGGATGGTTTTGTACCTTATTAGATTCAGCCGTAGGTTGTGCTATACAGACACAACTGCCTAAAGGTAAAGGCTATACGACCCTTGAAATTAAAGTCAATATGATGCGTCCTCTAACACAAGAAGTGCCTGTCGTCCGAGCAGAAGGTCGCACCCTCCACGTGGGTAGACAGACAGCGGTTGCTGAAGGAAGAATTATTGGGGTAGATGGTAAAGTGTATGCACATGCGACTACGACGTGTTTAATTTTTGATATTTAAGGGATTAGCACAGAAAACGGAAAAAAATAGGACGGTAAGGGATTTTATCGAGTATTTTTGAGTAACTACTATCTGTCCAAAATTAGTTGACCACTACAGTTGGTTGGTAATGTTAGCCAATAGACGTTAATTAACTGTAATTTAGGAGATTTTTATGCCAATTCGGTGACGTTTTCTATCTTTTAACACCAATTCCAGTTTTTAGTTGAGTTTGAAATTGGTGTCGATAGAAGGTCGCTGGTTTGTGCAAAGGTCTTTAATCAATTAAAAAGTTTTATAAGGTAAAAACTTTCCTGATAACAGGATATTGACGCGGTCTCCTGCAGGATTGTTTTCACGTTGAATGTCCATCGAAAAATCAATCGCACTCATAATCCCATCGCCAAATTCTTCATGAATTAACTCTTTTATGGTTAAGCCATACACACTGATTACTTCATATAAGCGGTAAATCAATGGATCATAAGGCACCGCGGTTGGCAAGCTACCTTTATAAGGCACAACCTTTAACCACTTTATCTCATTTTCATTTAAATTAAATAAGTCACCTACTTTATTTGCTTGTTCATCATTTAAGGTCATTTGACCTAAGCAAGCGGCAGTAACCCATTCTTTGCTAAGTCCCACTTCTTTAGCAACTTTTTCCCAGGTCAGACCTTTAGAAACTTTGGTGGCAATAATTTTTTCTGTTACTTCTAGGCGATTTTTAATCATCATAGTCTCCTGCTAAATTAGGTAAAGCAATTTATTTCATTTAACTGTATAAGCGATTTATGAAGAAAAAGTCTTCAAATTTAGTTAAGCAAAAGCCATGCCAAATGAGTTTACGTTCTAAATACCGTAATTCTAAACTACAGAAAAGTTATGGGGAAATTATTGAAAATTTGATG
>NZ_DAMBOA010000030.1:0-14756 GCF_032064105.1 Moraxella sp. CTOTU49097
ATGATAGATAGTTATAATTGGTTTTAAAGAATGGCATATTAGCCACCCTTATCATGGCTATATCACGGCTATCATTCAACCGTATCTATCAACAGTATCTAATAAAAACTCATCAAAAGGATTTTATTTTGACCAATCCCACCTTAAGCATCACGGATGTCGTCCGACAAAGTCTGGCATTTTTAAGTAAAGATAGCCTAAACAAACATGATTTGAGCAAACACGATTTAAGCAAAGATAAAAATACCGCATCAACAAATCAACCATTCACTGGGCTGATTATCGGTAATGACAAGCAGTCGGTGTTTAGCCAAATTCAAGCCATTGATGAAGCTATTGATCAAGCCGTGAGTTGGGAAGCGTTTGATTATCAAGAGTTTATCGCACATCGGTTTGCCAAACGCTATGACTTGGCAGTGATAATATTATCAAATGATAGCACTATCGACACCCAAATTATTCAGCGCTGTCGCGACTTGTTTGCCAAGCATTGTTTGGTGGTGCAAGACTTATCCCAGCCAGCAACAGGTGTTGATGTGGTGAGCTTTGGCTTTAGCCGATTACATGAGCAGCCGATTGTGGAGAATGACCAAGATCACCATGCAACCAGCTACCAAGTATGGCAATTTAATCTGTTTGACTATAAACATTTGCCAGATTGGTTTAATAGCAAGTTTTGGGCAAACCCTGAATTATGGAATAAGTTTCGCTGGTAGCGGTTGTAGACACAACTTTAGACAGCTTGTTTTGTTATCACTTATCTTATAACCGGTGAATTTTTTAAGCTATTTGTTTAATCCAAAAATTAAACTCCTTTGAGCACTTTGAGTAAAAGTTGGCTAAAATTTACAGTAACACTGTTTACAAAAAGCGCGAGATTGATTTACTCTATCGAAAAGTAACAAAATAGGTAAACGCGTTAAATTATAATTTTTGAGGAAAGACTATGAAATTAACGATGGTAAAAGTAGTAAGCACTGCTGCGATGATGGCAACCATCGCCTTAACAGGGTGTTCTGCCAAACGTACCGGCACGTCTGAAGTAGTGGTTGCGCCGATGGGCGTTCCCGGTGGCGTAGGCTACTATAACGGCGGCGCTGTGGTAACAAACTCAACGTCAGTCATCACCGCCGCGGGTGCGAATCCCAATGCCGTGTATTTCGGCTTTGATAGCAGTGAAATTGACGCTCAAGGTCAAGCTGTATTAAATCAACAAGCGCAATTCTTACAAGCCAACCCAAGTGCCCGTGTCGCCATTGCGGGTCACACTGATGAGCGTGGTAGCCGTGAATACAATCTGGCATTGGGTGAGCGCCGTGCCCAAGCCGCACAAGCCTACTTAGCAACGTCAGGGGTATCAGCTTCACGTATGGAAGCCATCAGCTATGGTGAAGACCAACCTGCCGATCCCGGTCATGACGAAGCGGCATGGGCAAAAAACCGCCGTGCAGAAATTTCTTACTAAGTTTCTTACTAAGTATTGCTTAGCGAGTAAAAGACAAACAAAAAAACCTGTTGATTCAACAGGTTTTTTTGTGGTTAAAATCGGATTATTTGACCAGTTGCACGGTACCATTGGCAGTGACTGTAATGGTGCTATCGCCCGCTTGGAAGTTTTGGTCAGCGACTTTGGCACTGCTGGCTTCTAGCATCATTACACTGCCATACGCGCGCGGTGCACGATAATCGCCCCCTTGACTAAACTCCAACGAAACTAACTGATAGCCTTTTGCGCCCCAGACAGGCAGCAGCGTTTGCGCTTGGCGCTGGAAGTTTTTGGAAGCTTCCATCATTAATTCTTGCTCTGTGGCTTTGCGCGCAGCATCAGACACGCTAAAGTCTAATCCATCAACCGTCATAAAACTTTGCAATTCGGCAATCAATTTGCTAGCGGCGACTGTGTCAGTGCTCTTTAAATTCAAGCTTGCATTCCCCGTCCAGCCAATGATTTTTTGGTTTTTATCATATTGCGGATAGGTGGTTTGGTTGCCCGTACTGACTTGCACTTGTGGGTATTTTTTGGCAATGGCTACCGCTTGGTTCAACGTAGTAGCGATTTGATTAGCCACCTCACTGCTTGATTTGTTTTGCACAGTTTTGCTAAGGGTCGCATTGATTTGGTCATTGCTGACTTTTTTACTTGCTGAGGCAGCAAAGTTAAGCAAGCCGTAGTTTAAAGTATTGGTCATTGATGAGTTCGCAGGGGATGGGTTCACAGGGTAGGTAGCGGCTGAAACACTGGTAAAAGGTAATAGCGTCGCCATAGCAAGCAAACTGGCTGCAATACCTTTGGTCATTGTATGATTATTAGTTGCGGTGCTTAAATGTGTCATAGTGTTTCCTATTGTTTTTTCCTAGTTTTTCTAATGCTTCTTTATATGGGTTGGCATGAATCTGTTGCTGATTAAACTGCTATTTAGCTCATTCAATACGTTGTTGAATGGGCATTATAAAATATTTTGTAACATTTGCAGCGAAAGAATTGTAGAAAAAGGGTAAGAAGTTCGACAAAAATTTACCCAAATGTTGCTTGGTGATGGTTTAGCGTGTGTAAAAGTGAACTAAATACAAAAATTTGGTGTATATGATAAAAATAGTTTGCATTTGGTCGCCGAATTCTCTAGAATACCGCTTCGGTAACCCCATTGGTAGCTTCGCAACTAGCTGCTGTGAACCCCGCCAGGACCGGAAGGTAGCAACGGTAGCAGACAGCCAGTGTGCCGAAGATGTGCTAGTGGGGTTATCACTTTTTTAAGTAGGTGTTTTTGATGCCTATTTCACTTGGTAAGTTTTTTAATTGCGAAAGAAAACTGACCAATAATGACTCATATACGCTACCTAAACGCTAAGAGCAACGTCAATTTTCCAATTAATCTAGCTTATCCATCTGCCTATATATCACGCGCGCCATTGTAAGCGCTGATAATCTTCCGATGATAACCTAATATTTAGCATTGTATTTTTTAAGCATTCTTGTGAATGCCGCGATACGAACTTTTTTGATGGTTTTACTGTTTCAAAAGTTTTGATAAGTCTGATAGTAGGTTTTGTCGCTATTTTTATAGTGAAAAAAATAAGTCTTACAGAGACGATTACAATGCTTTAAAGCGATTAACACGATATTTGTGATTAATGATAGCTGATAATTTTGCCTCTTCATTTTGCTTATCCATTTTGAAAGTGCAGTCAGCTTGAGGGCTTTTGCTTGTTGCGTGTTTTCAATCAAGGTTACCACCGACACTTTGATTAACTTATTTTTTAAGGACTTACATGACTGATTTTAATTCAACCACAGATTTTGCTGATAACTCAATCGATAATTTTTTTAACCACAGCCAAGCCAATATCAATCAGCCTACTGACAACACTCTAGTTGATGACACAGAAGCAACTGCGACAACGGATGTTGTAGCGACTGATACTGTAGCAACGGATACGCCAACGTCTGACGATGCTAACCCTAGCGAAAATGGTTTTACTGCATTGGGTCTTTCAGGTTCATTACTAAAAAGTATCGTCGCAACGGGTTATACCACACCAACGCCTATCCAAGCGCGCGCGATTCCTGCTGCTTTAGCGGGTCGTGATTTGCTATTATCCGCACAAACAGGTAGTGGTAAAACTGCCGCGTTTGTATTACCAATTTTGCATCAATTAAGCGAACTACAAGCCAAAGAAAAAGCGGCAGAAAAGACCGCAAGTGGCAAACGTGGTCGCCAACAGCCAAAAGTCGTACAAGCGTTGATTTTGACACCGACGCGTGAGCTTGCCAACCAAGTACAAGACAGTATCCGTCGTTATGGCTCAGCCATGAAAGATTTGTACAGTGTGCCACTTGTGGGTGGTGCGGCATACAGTGGTCAAATCCGTGCGCTAAAAAAAGGCGTACAAATCATCGTAGCGACGCCGGGTCGTTTGCTAGATCATATCAATGCCCAGCGTGTAAATCTCTCTGATTTGACCATGTTGGTACTTGATGAAGCAGACCGTATGCTAGACATGGGTTTTGCCGATGACATCAATGCGATTTTGGAAGCCACACCCGCGCATCGCCAAACCATCATGTCATCTGCGACATGGGATGGTCCAGTCGGTAAAATCGCTGAAAGCTTTACCAAAGACCCAGAGCGTATCAACATCAAAGTTGAAACCGCACACATCGATGAAAAAGTGTACTTCTGTGACAACTTTGACCATAAAAATAAATTATTAGAGCAGCTGATTTGTGACCCAGAGCGTGGTCAAGCGATTATCTTTACCGCGACCAAACGCAGCAGTGAAGAAGTGGCTGAGCGCCTACAACAATGGGACCACAAAGCCTGTTATCTGCATGGTGACTTGCCACAAAGCAAGCGTAATCGTATTGTCTCAGATCTACGCAGTGGCAAATTTGATATCGTGGTAGCAACAGACGTGGCAGCACGTGGTCTTGATTTACCTAATATTACCCATGTATTTAACTATGATTTACCGCGCCAAGTAGAAGATTATGTACATCGTATCGGTCGCTCAGGTCGTGCCGGTCGTACTGGTATTGCTATCAACCTATGTAGCCGCGATGACCGTCGTCAATTTGGCAATATTGCCCGTTACCTAAAACGTGATATCAATGAAGCGCAAGTTGAAGGCTTAGAACCGCGTTTTGTGGAAAAATTTGAAGGTCGTGGTAAGCCTAATGGTCGCGGTCGTGGTCGCAGCGGCAGTGATAGCCGTGGCGGTCGTGATGACCGTGGCAGTCGCTCACAACGTTTTGCTGGTTCAAGCGATAGACCTTCGAGCGAGCGTCGCTTTGCGGACAAGCCACGTTTTGACAACCAAGAACGCTATGGCAAACCAGCGAGCAACGATAGTTCGGCACGTTTTGAAAAACGTGAGCGTTTTGACAAAGGTCACCAAGGCAACAGCGATAGTCGTTTTGGGCGTGATGATGCGAGTGCGCCGCGTCGTCACCGCGATTCAGATAACCGTCATGGCAACAGTCAGGGCGATTTTCACCGCGCCGCTAAATCATCGGACAAACCAAATTTTGACCGTGATTCACGCCAAGGCAATCGTGAGCCTCGCCAAGGTGAGTATGCAGATCGTCGCCGCGATGATAACCGTAGTTTTAACAAAGATGGCTTTAAAGGCTATCAAGGTGATAAACCACGTTACAACACTGACCGTAACAGCAGTGAGCGTCATGGCGAGCGTTCTAACCGCTTTGAAAAAAATGACCGTTTTGGTGACAAACCTTTTGCCAAAAAAACCGAACGCTCTAGCGAGTTTCGTGGCGATGACCGCGCTCGCAAGCCACGTCCAATCGTAGAAGAAACCTTTGGTCAACCGCTTAAAAAACGTAGCGACAGACCATATCCGGCAAAAGAGGGTCAACGTGCTGGTGATTCACGCTCAAACGGGTTTAAATCTGAGGGTTTCAAAAAATCAGACAAACCATTTGCCGGTAAATCTTCAAGATCGGAAGGATTTAAGTCATCGTCTGACCGTTATGCTTCATCAAGCAAGCCATCCGCTAAACCGGCTGGCAAACAAGATGGTTGGGATGCCCCAAAACGTAGCCGCCGCAATAGCACAGGCAAACCGCTATAAGTTATAGGCAGTAAAAAAAAGCACCTAATTGGGTGCTTTTTTATTGAGTAGCTTATTTTGGCTTGTCATTAGACTGGGCAAATTTTATCCGGCTGTGCAGGGGTTTGGGAGCGTTTGATTATTGGCAAAATTCGCCAACGCTTTGATACAGTTGTTGGCATTGGTCAGGGCACAGATTTTCCATATTCAAAAATGCGTGCGGCATATCCGCAAAATGGAGGAGTTGGGATGGCGCGCCTGCGGCTTGTAATATCTCATGATAGCCGATATCTTCATCACGTAGCGGACAATAACCAGCCGTTAGGTGCAGTGTCTTTGGGGCTTGATACGGCGAATGATGCAGTAGGGTAGCCATATCGGTCCAAAACGGTGAGCTGAGTTCACGGTCATCATACGCTGAAAAATAATTGTCAAAATACCAGCGGATTTTACTAGATTCCAGTAAATAACCCGTGCCATTTTCCTCAATCGAGGGTTGTGACATGGTGTAGTCTAGACTGGCATAAATCAAAATTTGATGGGTGATAGCTAAGTCTGTATTCACACGTTTGGCAAGCCAATCTTGCACCAAGGTGGCAGTAATCGCACCGCCACCACTATCACCCGCTATGATAAGCTTGCCGTTACAGGCATAACCGAGTTGCTGAAGGGTCGCTGTTAAATACGTTAAAATCGCGTGGGCGTCATCAATCGCGGCAGGGTAGCGGTTTTCTGGTGCAAGGCGATATTCGGGCGCTACCACCACGCAGCCTGTCGCTTCTGCCAATTTTTTATAGAGTTTATCATACACGGTGACGCTACCTGCCATGCCACCACCGCCATGAAAATACACCATTACCGGCACGTCAGCCGTTGCTTGTTCATTTGGCAGGGGGCAAATGCTCGGTACAAATAGCCTAAGTGGTACGTTGTAACCCCGAAAATTGCTTGGCGTCACTAGCACCGTATCAATGATTTTTGCCATGTTGGGTGCGTCAGTGACAAATGCGGTTGTCAAATTGGCTAACGCTTCACGTGCGTTGATGGCATTTGGCTGAACGCCTTGCGCTAACAGATACGGAACAATCACTTGATGCAACTGTGTCAAATACGCTTGCATGGCAGCGGGCATTGGCTGTTTTAAATTCTCCGGCATAATTCAATCCTATTGATTTTAAGGTTAACTTCCACAATGTACTAAATATTACTGCAGTTTTGCTATGGCGGGATAGTCATGTTTTGAAAAATACGGATGTTTTGACAAACAGCCGTGTGTTAAAAATATTACACTCTAGGACGCCAAATTTGGCATTGAAGGGCTTGCCAATACCCCTCAATTCACGTGATTGGCTTGAAAAGCATGGCTTAAGGTTAAACTTCTTTTAACAATAAATACCACGATTTAGTGCTAGTATAGGCATTTCTTTGACGGGCACTACTTTGTAAAAAGGTCACCTATGACTTCTCAAGCACAACATGCCATTGGGCATTTAGATTCTTCCAATCATTCCACTGACACCGATACTAATACTCACACACTAATATCCAGTAACTTAACTAGCCGCAAACCACCCCATAGCCAACCGCAAAACCAACCGCCTTCTCAACAACCGAATATCAAACCACCGACAATGCCACCCTCATTGATAGTCAAAATCATGATTGGCATGATTGGCGCGTTTGCATTTTTGCAAGTCTATTCGATTCAAGCGATTTTGCCGATTATGATGCAAGCGTTTTCAGCGACCGAAACGCAAGTGGGCATGACAGTTGGGGCGACGGTGATTGCCATTGCCATCATGTCACCGTTTATGGGGATGTTGTCTGATGCTGTGGGTCGTAAAAATATCATTGTGGCATCTATTGCCTTTATGGCAATACCCACGATGATGATTGGGCTGTCTGACTCACTCTCTAGTATCGTTATTTGGCGATTTATGCAAGGGTTGGCAGTACCTGGTATTACAGTGGTGACGATTGCCTATGTCGGGGAAGAGTACGCGGGCAAAGAGATGGCAAAAATGATGTCCTACTATGTCTCAGGTACCGTATTTGGGGGATTTTTAGGGCGCTTTATCTTGGGGCATTTAGAAGAGCTTATCGGCTGGGAAAAAGGCTTTGTGTTCATGGGCGTGTTGACAGTGCTAGGCGCTGGTTTGGTGGCTTGGTTATTACCGCGCTCACGGCATTTTCATGCCAACCCAAATTTTACATCGGCGCTGCACATGCTAAGTAAACATGTGCGCAACCGTTATGTGGTGACCGCAGGACTGCTTGGCGCGTGCGTGTTGTTTTCATTAGTGGGCTGTTTTACCTATGTCAATTTGCATTTGGCAGACGCACCGTACAATCTATCGAGTGCAGGGCTTGCTAACATTTTTGCGGTGTATTTGATTGGGGTGGTGGTCACACCGATTGCAAGTAGTTTGATTGCCAAATACGGCGCTGCCCGTATGGTGCGCGTGGCCGTGATAATTTCGATGATGGGCGTGCTGATGACACTGGCTGCGCCTATCTCTTTGGTGATTGTGGCGCTTGCAGTGATGTCAACTGGGGTATTTATTACCCAATCGGCGACCATTACTTATATCGCGGTGAATGTCAAAGAAGGGCGGTCGCTGGCGTCAGGTTTATATTATATGGCGTACTACATCGGTGGTAGTATCGGTGCGTGGGCGTGTGGTCTGGCATATGCACAAGGTAAATGGCTATATACAGTCTATACGCTGCTGGCTGTACAAGTTATCGCCTTACTGATTGCGTTTTTTGGGTTAATTAAAATCCCAATCAAAAGATAATCATTCATCACAAAAATAAACCCCAGTCAATGGGGCTTATTTTTTTTAACGGCTGTCAAGTGAAAGCATTGAAGCATTCACATATTAAAATTAGGGTACAAAACGATCATGGTTAGGATGTTCACCAAATTCTTTACGATATTTGGCTGAAATTTCATCCCAAATAGGCGCATTATGTACGCCATTGGCGCGTGCATCATAGATCGGATCTTTGCCTTGCTTGATCTGTGCTTCATAATCGCGCAGTGCGGCAAACGCAGGTTTTTGCAAGAATAAGATACCGATGATATTTAGCCATGCCATCAAACCAACGCCCAAGTCACCCAGTGCCCATGCCAAGTCGGCGGTTTTTAAGCAGCTATAAATTACCACAAATAAAATCACTACTTTGAGTACAGGGATTGCCCAATTTAGCTTTATGGTACGAGTGAGATAACGGATATTGGTTTCTGCAATATAGTAGTACGCCATGATGGTAGTGAAGGCAAAGAAGAATAGCGCAATTGCTACAAACACTGAGCCGAAACCTGGCATGATGTTTTCCATCGCAGTTTGAACGTAACCTGGACCTGCGGCAACGCCTTTAACCCCTTGATATAAGAAGGCTTCTTTGTTGGCAGGGTCTTGTACGTTGTACATGCCAGTAATGATTAGCATGAAACCTGTCGCCGAACAAACAAATAGCGTATCGACATATACTGAAAACGCTTGTACTAAGCCCTGTTTGGCTGGGTGTGACACATCAGCGGCTGCCGATGGGTGAGGACCTGTACCTTGACCTGCTTCATTTGAGTAAACGCCACGTTTCACACCCCATTGGATGGCAAGACCCAACACAGCACCAAACGTAGAATCCATACCAAACGCAGAGCGGAAAATCAACGATAGCACTTCAGGTAATTGACCGATGTGCATGATAATGATAACAATTGCCACGATGATGTAGGCAAGTGCCATAAAAGGTACAATCAACTCAGCCGAGGAGGCAATACGTTTGACACCACCAAAGATGATAAAGCCAAGTAGTGCCGCAATTATGGCGGCTGAAACGCTAGGTGCAACACCCAGTGAATTATTCATTGCTTCAGCAATCGAATTGGCCTGTACACCTGGTAACAATAAACCACAAGCGGCAATTGCCGATATCGCAAATAACACCGCGTACCATTTTTGCCCTAGTGCTTTTTCAAAATAATAGGCTGGACCACCGATAAAAAAGCCTTTATCATCACGTTCTTTGTAAATCTGCGCAAGCGTTGACTCAACGAATGCGGTACTGGCACCCAAGAACGCTACCATCCACATCCAAAATAATGCACCAGGGCCACCAAACGTAATCGCCGTTGCCACACCGGCAATATTGCCTGTACCCACACGACCTGCGAGTGACATAGCGAGTGCTTGGAATGAGGACACACCCTGATCGGTGCTTTTGCCGTCCATCAGTAATCGAATCATGCGACCAAAATGGCGCACTTGTAAAAAACGACTACGAATTGAAAAATATAAACCAACCAATAAACATAGATAGATTAATGCGGGACTCCACACCCAATCATTAATCGCATTGACAAAATCTTGCATTACCTTATCTCCCACTACCGTAGAAAGCTAAAATCCCATAGGATTTTTGACTATTTGCCAACTGTTTAATTTATAGAAACGCTACTCTATCACCCAATAAAAGTTTCTATAAACTTGCTGAATTATTACAGTTTCCTTATCTTATAAGAAAAAATTGGTTTTGCAAATGGTAATGATAAAAATTGGCGATAAATAATGCGATAAAAAGTGATTGACTAACCCGTTTTTACCCCAAACATTTCACCGATAAGGTTGGTGGTAACCAACGCGACAACGCCCCAAATGACCACCCGCACAATGGCAGGGAAAATTTTGGCACCCCCCAAATACGCCGATAACCAGCCCAAAACTGCCAATCCTATCAAGGTCACTGTGCCCAAACCGCCGACCAAAAATTGCTTTGGTAACAGCCAAATACACAGCACCGGTAGCAGCGCCCCTGTGATGAAGGATAAAGCCGATGCCACGGCTGCCTGTAGCGGATTGGCAGACGCGGTATCGGTAAGTCCAATTTCATCGCGCGCGTGCGCTTCTAGGGCATTGTGAGCAGTGAGTGCTACCGCCACATCATGTGCCATAGCAGGCGTTAAGCCGCGCTGAACATAAATATGCGTCAGTTCTTTTAGCTCGCGGTCTGAATTGTGCTCAAGTTCATAGGCTTCTTTTGCCAAGTCGGCTTTTTCGGTGTCGGCTTGCGAAGAGACGGAGACATATTCGCCCGCTGCCATACTAATTGCGCCAGCAATCAGCGAGGCCACCCCTGTCAACAGCAAGGTATGACTGTCCACTTGCGCTGCCGCAACCCCCATCAATAGACTGGCGGTGGAAATCAAACCATCGTTGGCACCGAGCACGGTTGCGCGTAGCCAGTTGTTGCGATTACTAAAATGTGGTTCATGATGTGCTGAATACATGGTATTGCCCTCAAAAACAAAAAAAATGACATAAATTAAAAGATAGATTAAAAGATAAAAATAACAAAATTAGCTTAATAAATTCTTATAATGGGCTTAACAAATAATAGCCTTAACAAGGCTAGATAATTTTTAGCCAAGTTTTTTATCATGATTGTAGGTTAATAAGTCAGCGTCTTAGTTGGCGTGATAGTTGCCAAGCTGCCTCATCACGCAGCTCATGCGACTGCTTGGCAGATACAGTGGCTTGTCTGCCTGTGTTGAGCGATGACCATTCGGGCTTACCACGCGCTTTTTTGAGCAAACTTGGCAATCTATCAACTGACCAAGGCGCGAGCGATTGGTTCGCCATGATGATATCAGTCGCCGCATGACCGCGATGGCGTAGCGCAGTCAGCAAATCCATTGCTCTAGTCGCCAGTAAGGTCAGGGTGGCAGGGTCTATGTGCAGCCGTTTGACACCGCTGATTTTGTCGGCAATCGCGCTGGTGTTTGACAGTAAGCCACCTGCCAAACCACCAAGCGCCGTACCCAGCCCCAGTGACGTGCCAAGGGTGGCGACATCAATACCCAGTCCAATCAGCGCGCCTGCCGCTGCACCGCCTGTGGTACGAATCCCATAACTAGCTAGTACTTCTTTATCAAACGGATCGCGGCGATATTCAGTCAGCTCAAGCGGTGTGGTGGTGACGGTATTGTCATAAAATTTATAGAGGTTTAGCAGTTCATCTTGCATACTGCGTTCAGCTTGGCGTACTTTTTCTTGCATTTTTTGTAAGGTAGGCAGCGGATCATCCTCCTCATGAATGGTTTCAACAAAGGCGGCAACGTTTAATAAAAAATGCGCAATGATAATATTGGCATCATCGTACAAATCATCCCAATCGGCTTTACGACGCTCGATCAGCTGTTTGATAATTTCAGGTTGTATCAGCATGGTTTCTAAGTTTTGCCACAGTTTGATTTCATCATCAAATTCAAACGCCACTGAGTCAAACCGCGTGGATACATGCAAGTTGCGGCGTGCTAGCATCTGCTGCCATTCATTGATATTGCTATCTTGACCCTTAGTAAAGTTAAATACAGGCATGACGGGGATGGCTGACCATGACAGCACCGTCAACTCATCTTTATATTTGCCGAGCACAGGCTCACGCGCATCAATCACATAGACAGCCATGTCACTGGCAATCAGCTGACGAATGACCTTGGCTTCTTGGCTAAACTCGTCTTGCGCAGGTGCGCTTGCCAAAAATTGCTGTAACCGCTCCACACCATCACGGCGGGCAGCGGTGTTGTCTTCTAACCAATCAAGTAGCCCTGACGCATCTTCTAGACCGGGCGTGTCATACAGTGCCACCAAGCCTTGCCCCGTTTGGCTGTCATTGATCATGGCTTTTTCCACATGACGGGTAGTGGCAGGCGCATTTTTGACTTCGCCAAAGTACATATCACGCAACAGGGTGCGTAGTAGCGAAGTTTTACCGGTATTGGTATGCCCCACCACCGCCAATTTTAACGCTTCATTTTCGCCAATGCTGATTTTGCGGCTGCGATAGGGGGTTTGTTCAGCTTGGGCTAATGGATGGTTGGGCGATTGCGTAGCGATATCGGTGCTTGGATGGGTCGCACTGTCAGTAGCCGTCGCTGGCAAATAATCTTTGGTTAAATCAATTGTCAATTTTTCTTGGGTGGTTATGTCTTTGTTATCCATTATTTGTTAACCTTTATGTATTCAGCGCGAGCTATTTTTGGCAAGTTCTTTTGGCAAGTTCTAAGGCATGGGTGACATGATTGAAGGCAGTTTGGGTCAGTGAATGTGCCAGCCAATCATCAAAACTATGGGCAACATCGTCGGTGTTTTCGCTACTATCTTCTGCCAGTTGGTCGTAATAATCCAAATAGCCTTCCGCAGTTAAAATCACCCAACCATCACTTACTTCGGATTTTTCTTCCATGGCTGTCAAAGATAGATAAAACCCCAGCATATCAAGCATCAGTAAAATCGCGTCACTGGTGCTGTGTGGATAGCTCTCGCCCATAGCAAACATGATGTCATCGAGCGCATTTAGCGCCTGTTCGATGCTATCGGTTTGCCAAGTTTGAGTATTTACGGCGTCAAACAGGGCTTGATAGTAAGGTTTTTCACTGTCGAGTTCGTTGTCAAGCCAGTCGGGTGGTAGATTTTGAACGAATTGACGCAGTAGATTTTGCACAAAGGCGCTTTGCGCTGCGAGCGTAAGCTGTGAAGCAGTTTGGGCAATGCTATTAATCACATCGGCATAGCTGATCGTGGCATTCATGGTTAATTTTCTCTTACTAGGGCAATTTGGCGTTCTGCCAACGCGGTTTCCCATTGTAGTTGACGGGCTTTGATGGTTTCAATTTCGCTCGGACTTGGCAGGTAGCCTTGATTGGCATCGAGCAGTTGCACAATCATACCGCCTTTTGCCGCGCTTGCGATATTATCGAGTTTTCGCAGGGTGCCACGGTCGGGGAGTGCGAGATTGGAGATACCGATGAGCACTTGAACAGGGTTGATTTGAAGGTAGGCAATCAGTTTTTCCAAGTCATCACGATCATCAATACGACCAAAGTTTTGCGCCGCCATGCCGACGGTTTTGGCATACCAGTGCGGGTTGGCTTGCGGGTACTCGAGTAACACGGCAAGTTTATTGGCTAGGCTGATTTGGGCAGTGGGCGCAATAGGTTTTTGCTCAGCAGGGCTGTCATCGGGGTCAATCACTTTGCGCTGCCAAAAATCGATAATTTTTTGATAGTACGGCTGTTTGATATCAAGCTTCATACGGCTTGAGCGTACCATCATCAGACAACATAGCCATGCGAGCAAACGTGGCACGATACCGTACATCAGTAGGCTGCCGATTAACAACATCGCCCAGCGAAACGAAATCATCTGTGGCGTGGTTTCAGGATTCATTTGCGCGGTGATAATATCTTGCGCCGTTGGCGTAGGAAAGCCTACCCAATGGGGGAGCCAAGACATCAGCTTGACCACTTCCACCACGTTGCTGTCTTGCAGTAGGGTTGATTCCCACACAAAATTATAATTTTTGACCAATAACAATAGAATTAATGATACCAACATCCCCGATAGGCTGGCTAACCAAAACTGGTGGCTGATACGACTGACGTACCATTTGGTGCCAGCATGATTGAGCTGGTCTTGATATAGCTCGACTGCCGTTTGGGTAACAATATCTTTGCCCCGCACTAGGGTTGCCGGGGTAAAAAAAGTACCAAAAAAACTGGGTTTGTTGCGCGGTGAGAACAGCATCCAACCGAGCCAAACCAGTAAAATAATGGTATTAAACCCTAATAAACTGGCTAGCACATAAAAAAAGTTCACCACCTGCGCTTGCATCAAGCCAAATAACGCGACAAAGCCCAAAATAAACCACAGCACAGTCAATCCCCAAATTACGCCATTGACGCGAGTGTCAATGGTGGTAAGTAGCTGCGCAAGTTTGCCGTCATTATCAATGCGTGAGGCACGGCGGCGCAATTTGGTCAGCGGTTCGCCCGACTCATGTTGCAGTTTTTCCGTGATAAGGATAGGGTCAGCGGCAAAAATATGCTGTTTTTCTTCCAGCCTGCGCACCAGTTCGGTCAGTTGGTCTTGAGATGTGTACATGTTAATTTTCCAACCTTTTCATGCCAATATAATACCGACTAAACTGATAAGCCACGCGCCCAGAGCGTCCGCCGCGTTCACTGGCAAAGCGCAAGGCAGCGGCTTTTGCTTCCTCATCAAAAGGCAAACTTGCTTGCGCCAAATAATGCGCACAAATATCCAAATACACAGGTTGGGTCATGGGATGGAACGACAGCCACAGCCCAAAGCGGTCAGACAACGACACGGTTTCATCAA
>NZ_DAMBOA010000031.1:0-12257 GCF_032064105.1 Moraxella sp. CTOTU49097
GTCACCATGTCAGCTTGGTGCATGGTTAATTGGTCGATCAGCGTATCAATCACCCATTGACTGGCGAGCTTTGGCTGTCCGCAGCTGCTGACGCCGTCAGCTAAAGCGGTGACTTGCCATGCAAGCTGAGCGGCGCTGCTATCCCCTGTTGGCACCAGCGTTTGCATTGTCAAGGTATCTTGATTTTCGGCTTTGCGCCCTGCATGACTAGCAGCACGGGTCAGCAGTTGCGGCAAGGACTGTGGTAAGGATTGAGAACTGGCGGGATTTTGCTGAATGGCTTTTGACATGGGTTTTTCCTTACTAGCACGGTTGCTACGCATTGTGCAAAAATGAAAAAAGGGCATACACCCTTTTTTGCCTTACTAACTAGACTTCCTTGTCCGCTGGTTGACTGTTTTTTTGGTTGGATTTAAAGAGCGATTAGGCTACCGCAATTCGCTCAATCGTGCCATCTTCGTGCACCTCGATCATATGTCCTTGTGGCTCGCTCAAGAAGGTCGCGCCAATAAAGGCAATGCCTGCAAAAATCGCGAGGGTAATAAAGAATCCTGTTGGCGATACCATAGAGAAAATAGTCAAAAACAACACCCCACCTACGTTACCATACGCACCCGCCATACCAGCAATTTGCCCTGTCATACGGCGTTGAATGAGCGGAACCACTGAATACACTGCACCACATGCTGCTTGCACAAATACAGAAGTAAGCAGCACGATTGCCACTGCACCCGCCAATGGTAACTTGGTCATTTGCGTCATTAGCAGATAACCCACCGTTTGCCCTGCCAATGCAATCATCAATACTTTGCGCCGACCGACCGCATCGGACATAAAACCACCGCCAGGACGAGCAAATAAATTCATCACCGCAAAACAGCCTGCAGTCAACCCTGCTAAAGTATGCGATACACCATAGTTGGTAATAAAAAATTGCGGCAACATCGACACCACTGCCAACTCAGAGCCAAAACATGCCAAATACGCCATGTCTAAAATCGCCACTTGTTTGAACTGATAACCATATTCTGGATTTACCGCAGGGCGAGATGTATCAAATAAATGCTTATTGACTGACCAGATTTTGATATATTGATAGACTACAAGCACCGCCACCACCGCATATGCCAGCATGGTTTGATTAGCGGTTAATAATTTTAATCCGCTAGGTGACAAACGCCACGCCAACAAAAACAAAATCGCATAAACCGGTAAAATCATCACCGCATAAAAGTAAAAGTCTGCTTTGTTTGATACTTCCAAACCGCCTGATTTTTTTGGTTTAAAATAAGTCGCGCCTTTGGGTGTATCACTGACACCACGATAAAAAATGACCGAATAAACAATCGCAATCACGCCTGTGGTAGCAATCGCATACCGCCAACCGTCTGCACCGCCATACAGTAAGGCAAGAATCGGCATCGACATCGACGCTACTGCCGCCCCAAAATTGCCCCAACCGCCGTACACCCCTTCTGCCGAGCCGACTTCATTGACAGGAAACCATTCTGAAATCAAACGAATCCCAACCACGAATCCTGCACCGACAAAACCTAGCAAAAACCGCCCAATCGCCAGCATTTGGAAACTTTGAGCAAAAGCAAACACAAAACACAAAAAACCGCTAATCAACAACACAGCACTATACGAACGCTTGGGGCCGTATCTATCGACCATCGCGCCAATTAGCAAACGGGCAGGAATGGTCAAAGCCACATTGAGCATCAAGATCGCTTTGACTTGTCCATCGCTCAAATGAAAATATTGTTTGATGGTTGGCATCAATGCCACATGAGCAAACCAAATTAAAAAGGTGACGAAAAAAGCAAACCAGGTGTAATGTAACACCTTGATACGGGGTAATTTCATAGCAAACAGCGGTAAACGTTGGGGCATCTGCTTCTCCTTTAAGTAAGCCTGTACGGTTCACGGTAACAAGGCAAAAGCAATATTTATGCCATTATCATAAACCCTTGTTTTTGCAATAATTTTTTTGAATGACCCATCAATTAGCTATTTTGCTGTGATAAAACTTTCACGGCTTTGCATGAGTGGTGAAAATTTGACGCCGTACTGCACTATTTTGGTAAGTAATCGATAAGGTGAAAAAATAATGCAAATAACTAGGCAAAAAAATGTCTAAAAATATTTTGAACACCCTCAAACAGTTATCTATAGTTAAAGAGGTTAAATTCAAAGATTGGTCAACATACCTCACACTGTCCGGCAAATAAAAGCCAAAATTTAAAACATCATAAAAAACAGTAAAAAACAACGGTTTAAAACGGTTGGCATAAATTTTGAATTATTAAATTTTAAAGTGCTAGATTCTAAAGTGCTAAATTTTAAAGTATTGAATATCGGGTCGGATAAGCAAGGTCAGCCAAACAATGCAACATACACACATTCTTATCATAGGGGCAGGGATGGCAGGGACACGCTTTGCTATGCAGTATGCCAAAAGCAGACTGAGTGCCCACAGCGGACTGGGGATTGATAGCCAATGCGAGCAAAGTCGAGATGAGTTTGCCATCACGCTTATCAACAGCGAGCCATATACAGGCTATAACCGTATTATGCTATCGCCTGTATTGGCAGGGGAAAAACGCTTCGCTGAGATTTATCTATTTTCTCAAGAGGAGTACGCCAACCATAACATCACTGTAAAGACAGGTTGCACTGTTAGCGATATCAATCTTGCTGCTCATCAGGTCATCACCGACAGCGGCGAAACCATCGGCTATGACAAATTGGTGTTTGCCACAGGTTCAACGCCATTTATTTTGCCATTGCCCAACCATACCGCAAAAGGCGTCATGGGTTTTCGTACCAAAGCCGATGTGGATGCTATGCTAGATATCGCAAAAACCAATCATAATGGCAAAAAATCTCCAAAATGCCTGGTTATCGGCGGTGGGTTACTCGGTCTTGAGGCTGCCAATGCTTTGGTACAACAGGGAGCGAAAGTCACTGTGGTACATGGGGCAGGCTATTTACTCAATCGCCAACTGGATAAAACCGCTGCCGATTTACTGCAAACTTACTTTGAAAACAAAGGTATTGAGTTTGTGCTCAACGCCAACTCCCAAGCGATTTGCGTGGATGAGGATAACCAGGTTACTGGACTGACTTACACGGATAATGTCGATACATCCATCCCTGCCAAAACCATTGACGGCGATTGCATTATCATGACCGTCGGCGTGCGACCCAATATTGCCCTTGCGCAACAGGTCGGTATCACTTGCGAGCGGGGGATTTTAGTTGATAACCAAATGCGAACCCATACCCCAGACGTGTATGCGATTGGTGAGTGTGTACAGTTTGACAACCAGCTATTTGGGCTCGTCGCACCTGTGTATGAGCAAGCCAATATTCTGCTACATACCTTAAACGAGCAGCCAGGCAGCACCTCGCCCGTGTTTAGCATACAACCAACGGCAACCAAACTAAAGGTCTCGGGTGTGGCGCTGTTTTCGGCAGGTGATATCGATGTGAGTCACGACTGCGAGCAATTGATTTATCAAGACCCTAGCCATAGCATCTACCAAAAAATCACCGTAAAAGACGACCGTATTTTATCTGCAGTGCTATATGGTGATGTACAAGAGGGCGGTTGGTTTTTTGAACTGATTCAAAATCAACAAGATATTTCAGCCATCAAAGATAAATTACTGTTTGGCAAAGCGTTTTGTGAAGAGTTGCTGGCGGGCTAATCTGACTGGTAGAAATTAAAAATAGTAAAAGGTTAACGTGTGACAACAACTATACAACATTTAGTACCACAAAAATCTCCGCTGACTGAAGTCAAAACCACCTGTGCCTATTGCGGTGTTGGCTGTGGCGTGTTGGCGACGATTGATGAGAATACCCAACACGTCAGCATTGACGGTGATCCAAACCATCCTGCCAACTTTGGCAAATTATGCTCCAAAGGCAAAGCGTTGGGCGATACGCTCGATCGTGACCGCCGTTTGGCACATCCGATGATTCATGGCGAGCTAGTCGATTGGGATACCGCCACCGATTTTGTTGCCAAATCATTGCAACAGACCATTGATGAATATGGCGCCGACAGCGTTATGCTATATGTATCGGGGCAACTGCTCACCGAAGATTATTACGTAGCAAACAAATTTACCAAAGGTTTTTTGGGTACCAATAATTTGGACTCCAATTCTCGACTGTGTATGTCATCAGCGGTGGCTGGCTACAAGCGAGCATTTGGCTCGGACACTGTGCCTTGTAATTATGAAGACATCGAAAACAGCGACCTATTTATCATTATCGGTTCGAATATGGCGTGGTGTCATCCGATTTTATTTGGTCGGTTAAAATCCAGCAAACAAGCCAATCCCAACAAAAAAATCGTGGTGATTGACCCACGAGCCACTGACAGCACCGCGATTGCTGACTTGCATTTGCCAATTCGCTCCGGCACAGATACCCATTTATTTGTCGGACTACTCAATTACTTGCACCAAAACGGCTATGCCAATTACGATTATCTCAGGCATTGTGACAATCTTGCTGATGCGCTTGCAGCCAGTGACAGTTGGACGATTAAAAAAGTTGCCAAAATCTGCGGTGTCAACGAAAGTGATTTAACCGAGTTTTACCAATTGTTTGCCACTACCACGAAAACCGTGAGTTTTTACTCCATGGGTGTCAATCAAGCCAGTAATGGCACCGATAAGGTCAATAGCATTATCAATTGCCACCTTTATACAGGCAAACTGGGTTATCAAGGGGCAGGGGCATTCTCAATTACAGGACAGCCCAATGCCATGGGTGGGCGAGAGGTCGGGGCGTTAGCCAATCTGCTTGCCAGTCATTTTGAGCTCAAAAACAGCGACCATCGTCAAACAGTAGCCAACTTTTGGCAAGCACCGACTAGTATTAGTGGTAAAGATGGTATCAAGGCAACCCAATGTGCCGATGCTATTTTGGAGGGGCAAATTAAAGCGATTTGGATTATGGCGACCAATCCTGTGGTCAGTCTGCCAGAAGCAGACAAATTTGCCATGGCGTTACAGCAATGCCCACTGGTCATCGTGTCTGACTGTTCAAAAGACAGCGACACGCTCGACTTTGCCCATGTGGTTTTGCCCGCGCAAGGCTGGAGTGAAAAATCAGGCACGGTCACCAACAGCGAACGCCGTATCTCTCGCCAGCGCCGCTTAGTCACCCCATTTGCTGATGCCAAGCCCGACTGGTGGATAGTCAGCCAAGTAGCACAGAAAATGGGTTTTGTGGGTTTTGATTACACCCACGACTACCAAGTGTTTGCCGAACACGCTCGGCTTAGTGGCGAGAAGAATGGCGGTGAAAAAAATACAGATAGTCGAAGTTTTAATATCAGCCATTTAGCCAATATTAGCCAAAACGAGTATGATAATTTGGCACCGTTTCAGTGGGGTCAACCGCATTATTTTGGACTACAAAAACAAGACCCAGATACCACTATCGGCACTACTTATACCGATACCCAAAAACTGCATTTTGTCACCGTTAATCCTGCGGTACCCAAGTCATTGCCTGATGAGCAATATCCACTGGTGCTTAACACAGGTCGCTCGCGTGACCAATGGCATACCATGACCCGTACAGGGATTGCCCCACAGCTTAATCAGCATTTACCGCACCCACTGGTTGCGATTCATCCAAGTGACGCCAAGCCTTTGGGTGTACAAAATAACGATTTTGTGCAAATTAACAGTCCCAATGGTACTATCTTAGTGCGGGCGGATGTGACTGAAAAACAACGCCAAGGCGATGTGTTTATACCCATGCACTGGAATCAGCACTTTGCCGCCAACGCGCGTGTCGGTAAGCTTATCAGCAATCATCATGACCCCTTTTCACAGCAACCGCAGCTCAAGCACCAACCTGTCAGGCTACAAAAGCTAACCATGCAAGCATTTGGATGGTTATTGATTGATAAACATTGTGATGAAAACCTGCTAACTTGGCTCGAATCGCCAGATATGACTTATTGGGTGCGTAATCGCCAGTCAAACAGTAGCCAGTATTTTTTTGCCATTGATAATCAGTCTGCATTCATGACAACTTGGTTTGATAAGCAATATTGGCAACAGCAGTTAAGTGTATGGCTCAATCAACCAGCGCAAGCCTACAACTTTGATATTATCCATTATCAACATATTGATACCGATAACACTAGCCAGGATTTACGCCTTGCGATATTGCAAAACGGGCAAGTCCATGCGCTAGTATTTTTGAGCACCCACGAGCATAAACTACCCACCCATAACTGGCTAGATAGCCAATTTGGCAGAAGTCTTGATAACCATACGCGTAAATGGCTACTAATGGGCAAACCTGCCACGGGTTTTATTGATACAGGGCGGATTGTTTGCTCTTGTATGTCCGTGGGTGAAAATACCATTGTTGAGACGATAAAAAAATATCACTGTAAAACCGTCGTTGAGGTTGGCAAACATTGCAAAGCAGGCACCAATTGTGGCTCCTGTCTAGGAGAGATTAGCAAGATTTTGGCGGGGTGACATTGTTATAACTTATTGAAAGGATTATTGGGCGAACTTTGAGCCACTTTATCATTTCGCTTGATGTTGCCTGATTTTACTTGGCTACTTATTGATAACTAGCGTTAGATATTCAAAAAAAAGGGAAATAATTGGAAAAATTAATTGATAATGATTATCATTTATATTATTATTCTTACCGCTTTGTAACGCTTCTCTTTTTTTATATATCTGAGTGATTTTATGAATACTGCCAATGCTAGTTTACCGCCGCGTGGTGCTTTGCTCTATTTAAGTCTGTGTGTATTAACCACCCTTTATTCACCGTTGGCAACAGCGAGTGAGCCAGAACCCGTCACTACCTTGCAGACCATTACTTTTAATGCCCGTCAATATACCCCAGCCAAACAAACTGAGAACGTCCGCCATGACAGCTCAGTCAAGGTACAGCAAGCTGATTTACTCAATCAATATTTACCGACGGTTGCTGGGGTGAATGTCGGTGGCACTTCGGGGATGGATCAGCATATTTATATTCGCGGTTTGGGCTCAGACAATGCAGGCAGTGTCTTAAAAATTACCGTGGATGGGGTGCGCCAACCGGAAACGCGCGGCTTTCACCATGCCGGGATTAGTGGACTTGACCCAGAGTTGTATAAAACAACAGAAGTGTCAGTGGGTAATAACTCGGTGACTTTGGGCAATAATGCCATCGGTGGCGGTGTGGCGTTTACCACGGTGGATGCACAGGACTTGCTACTACCAGATCAAAAAATGGGGGCAAAGGTTAAACTGGGCTATGCCAGTAACGATCAGCAATTTCAGCGAAGCCTAACGACCTATGCCAAACCCAATGAGCAATTGGACATGATTGTGTCTTATAGTCAGCGTGATAGCGATGGCGGCGAAGATGGCAAAGGCAACCACATCCAAGGCGATGATATTACTATCAAAAGTATACTAGCCAAAGTCAATGTGATGCCGGCAGAAGGCCACAAAATTACTGCCAGTTACCAAAGCTATGACAATGACGGCAACTATCCGTTTCGCCCCAATATCGGCTACCAAGCCAATTTACCCGATAATATTCATCCTGGCTACACCAATAATGAAACCTATGCACTCGGCTATGAATATAAACCGCATAGCAATTTTGAGCTAAACAGCAAAATTTATCATTTGACCAATGAAGCGCTGTCGCAAGGACTGCGCGGAACGACCCCCATGCGTATAGCCACATCAGGCAAAACCGATGGCATGACGGCAAGTATCAAACAGCAATTGACGCAACATCACGGTGACCATGCTTTGACACATACGCTCAACTATGGGATAGAAGGCTATAAAAAATCAGCGACGTTAGAGAGTAGTGATATCACAGAAGACGCTACCAGCGTAGGGGTGTACTTACAAGACCGAATCGAATTGGGAAGATTTGCGCTGACGCCTGGCGTGCGCTTTGACCATTATAAGCCGTCAGAGCGTTTAAGCAGTGACGACTACAATCAACTGTCGGGCGCATTGGCAGGGGAATTTAAACTGACGCCAAATCACAGCTTATTTGCCAGTTATACCCAATTGTTTAATGGACCACCCTTGCCAGAAACCATCCACCAATCTGGGCAAACCTTCGTCAATAAAGACCTCGAAGCAGAAACAGGCGCAAATGCAGAGCTGGGTATCAGTAGCCGTTTTCAAGGGGTGTTTGACAGTCAAGACAGTATGTCGCTGACAGCCAAAGTCTTTGATACCCAGTATGACAATAAAATCGACCGCATAACAGGCATTGACTGTACCACAGGCAACTCAGTGACAGACGGGCAATGTGCTAGCTACATCAATGCCGGCGAGACTGCCGTCAAAGGCTACGAGCTGAGCGCAAAATATCGGCTAAATAATATGCGCTTGAATGCAGGCTATGCCCATGCCAAAAGCGACACCGAGCAAGGTTACCAACTCAATAAAGACTCAGGCGATCAGTTAAACCTTGGCTTTAATTATGACATCAATGACCGATTCAGCCTTGGAAGCGCCATCCGCCATGTCAAAGGTTTAACGCGTCGCACCAGCGCTACTGATGTGACTGATTTGCCAAGTTTTACCACCTATGATGTATTTGGTAGCTATCGCCCAAGCGCGTTACCGCAATTAACCGTAGATGCTGGCGTGTATAACCTGACAGATGCCTACTACTATGAGCACGTATCCAATACCGGTGATAAAGCCATGGGACGCAATGTCAAAGTGGTGCTAAGTTATCAGTTTTAAATTGAATGGGTGATAACCATCAGCATGATGAATTGCCCATTGCGGTTTAGCATTTTCATAAAATATTGCAGAGACACTTTGCTTATGTCCAAAATCCAATTTTTTACTCGTCCTACTACCACAAGGTTTGGCGGGTTATCAAGACAACTGCCTAGCATATTCATCGGTGTAACCGAAAACGGCATTTTGCGCAAGGTAGTCATCCTACTCGATACCGTAGGCTATCAATAACCTTGCGCTGATTTTACCCAAAATAAAGCTAACACAAAGCGAAGATAAAAAAGTATGAGGTTTTAAAGTTACTTAATTTCAAAGCCATTTGATATCAAAGTTGCTTAATATTTTAAAGTGGGTTAATTAACGTGGTTTAATATAGTCGCTTGTTCAATTTAGCCTAATTTTTAATATTTTTGTTGATAATGATTATCATTTATACTAACATTTAAAGTTAGTCTTTAAATTTATCGTGTTATAGGAATGATTATGGATTTTGCAAATTACTGGCAATATACAGATGTAGTGACCAAGACGTTATTTTTTGTGTTAATTGTTTTGTCAATGCTGTCTTGGATTACAGGCATTTTACGTATCTTAAATAGCCAAAAACTTGCCAAAACAGTGTCGCAAGATTTGACCCAACAAATTTACCAACAGCAATCTCAACTGACCACCTTATCCCTAGACAATCAAAAATTGGTCACTGAGCAGCAGCTACTGCAACAGCTCAATCGATACCGTTTTGCCAGTGAGCAGGGCTTAAATATCCTTGGTACGACCGCTGCCATTGCCCCTTTTATTGGGCTATTTGGTACCGTGTGGGGGATTTTTCATGCCTTAGATAGCATTGCTAAATCAGGTCAAGCAGGACTTGGTCAAGTCGCAGGACCGGTTGGGGAGGCTTTGATTATGACTGGGCTTGGGCTTGCGGTAGCGATTCCTGCGGTCATTATGTACAATGTCGTAGTACGAATCAATCGCAAAGCCATGCACCAAGCGAACGACACGGCGCATACCTTGCTTGCCAACGTGTTGATGAATTCTTCCAGCCAAGTTAGGCAAACTAGTGTAGCCGCTCAACCCCATTTGCAAACCAGCTCGCAGCCCAAGCAACAAACTAACGCCGCTGACTTAATGCTGAAAAACGCCTAACCTTGACCCATCGCTAAACAGATAAATAGATAAACAGGGAATAACTTATGGCATTTCAACTCGGTGATGACGCGTCGACGGGCATGAATGAAATCAATCTGATTCCACTGATTGATATCATGCTGGTACTTATGATTATTTTTTTGGTGACGGCAACGGTAATCAATCCCAGTGTGCCGCTAAATTTGCCCAAAACCTCAGCACAAGTCAATGAAGCCCCGCCCAAAGTGATACAAGTAAGCATTGATAAAGATGGCAAGATTTTTTGGGACGATGCCGGTATCAGTTTGGCGCAATTAAACACGCGCTTTGCCGAACAAGGCAAATTAAGCGAGACCCCAAGCATTCAGCTACGCGTCGATAAAGACAGTCGATATGATACCGTCGCGCAAATCCTAGCAACAGCAAGCGAAAACAAGCTAACCAAAATTGCGTTTGTCAGTGAATAACCTGATTGATAAAATTTTTATTGATAATAAGAATAATTATCATTATTATATAAGAAAACTTATCAACGAGGTGCGTATGTTTGTGTGTATCTGTAATGCGGTCAAAGAAAGTCAAATCAAAACAGCCATTGAACAAGGTCATGACAGCTTAGAGGCGTTACAAGCTGAGCTTGATGTGGCTACTTGCTGTGGTGGCTGTCAGCCAATGATTGAAGGTTATCTCGAAGAGTACGCCCAAAGCATCAATAACTATACGCACCTATTTATTGAAGTTGCCTAGTGTATTAATGTTGCCTAGTTTATTAAGTTGCCTAATGAGCTGTTAGCGTACACACCCAAACTTATTCATTAATCTCAATGAATGAGCGACTGATAAATATTGTAAATTATTTGCTGCGGTGAATTGTTTTTAACGTCACTTTAATTTAGTATTTCAGATAATACCCAACCTTTGTTTCTGTTCATTTTTCAAGGATATACCCATGAAAGGCAGCCAAGCTGTTATTGATTATCTAAATTTCTTAATTAGTGGTGAACTGGGGGCTCGTGACCAGTACTTTATTCATGCGCAAATGTATCATGAATGGCATTATCTAAAACTTCATACGCGTATGCATCATGAAATGGAAGAAGAAAGCGATCATGCGCGTGCCTTAATCAATCGGGTGTTGATGCTAGAAGGCACACCCAACATGAAAGTTGCCGATATCAACATCGGTCATGATGTGCCAAGTATGCTAAAAGCCGATCTTCAGCTTGAGTATGCAGTTCGTCAACATCTCAAAGACGGCATTGCGCTTTGTGAGCAAGAGCAAGACTATGTAACCCGTGAGATTTTGGTCGCCCAATTGGTCGATACCGAAGAAGACCATGCGCATTGGTTAGAGCAGCAGCTAAGACTGATTGATATGATGGGACTGCCCAATTATCTGCAATCTCAGCTCGGTGACATCTCTGAATAAGGCGACCAAGCACTAAGGCAACTAAGGTAAACATTATGCAAGTCGATAAAGAAATTCTAAGAGCGCTAAACCAAGTTTTGGGTCAGGCATTAATTGCTATCAACCAGTACTTCTTACACGCGCGTATCGCCAAAAACTGGGGACTAAGTGAACTTAACGAAAAATTGTATCATCAGTCGATTCATGAGATGAAATGGGCAGATGACCTCATTGAGCGTATCTTAATGCTAGATGGTCTGCCAAACTTGCAAGAACTTGGCAAAATTTTAATCGGTGAAAATGTCGCTGAAATTTTGCGTTGTGATTTGCAACTAGAGTATCAAAAAACTGACATCATCAAAAATGCGATTGCTTTATGTGAGCAGAAACGTGATTTTGTCTCTCGCAAATTATTGGTCAAACTTAAAGACGGGAGTGAAGAGCACATTGATTGGCTAGAAACGCAAATGGAACTGCTGACCTCGATGGGTATCGAAAATTATACGCAAAGTTTATTAGATTCATAAAGCGTATTAGCGTGTCGGAATAACTGTATGAACCATCAATATACCCAAGCCGCGTTGATTTCTGTCATCTCTATACTGATGGCATCGCTTATCGTCATCTTAGTGGCAGTGATTTATTGATTGTCGTTTTAGTTGTCGAGTGTGGCATATTGGCATAGCCAAGATGATGAGTGATTTCGGCTGGCAGTTTTCGTTCTGCCAGCCGTTTGGTGAGTTATTTTAAGAGTCTGTTTTTAGCCAGAATATGTTTTGCAAGATTTGTTTTACAAGAGCTGTTTTAAAAACCTTCTAGTACAATTTTGCCTTTTGACTTACCTGATTCAAGCAACTTATGCGCCTTCTCCAAGTTTGCAGCGTTAATTTTGCCTAGATTTTGGTTAAGCGTACTTCTAATTTTTTGCTGGTCAACTAACTGGG
>NZ_DAMBOA010000032.1:0-11994 GCF_032064105.1 Moraxella sp. CTOTU49097
TTGATAGTAAGTGTTAAGGATTGTGGCATAAAGTTGCTTCTCGTCTAGTTGTTATAGGTTTATTTTAAGTGTGTTATCTAGGATTGACGCCTGTTATCAAACTTATTTCTAAAAATTCTCTACGCCTTGCCTACGCAAGGATGATGCTAACATTAGAAGGGTTTGTTATTTTTGCGTATGCTGCGATCCCGTTTTTTTGGCAATTTTTTTGGCAGTTTCTTTTGCTAATTTTTTTACTAGTTTTTGCCAGTCTATTTTGCTAGGTAATTGATTATATTTTTTTAATCAGCTTTTGTATGTTTATTCGTGTAAAGCTCTCAATACTAAGCAGTATTTAGCTTTTATAAAATTTTGATGGTGTAAGCTTGGATATTATTAGGTGTGCTGACACTTGGCTATTTTGTACCAAATAATTCATTAACATGGTATTAACTAGGTAATTTTTTTATCATTATCGTGACTGAAATTGTGACTGCAGAGTTTTATATACCGTATAGACTATCAACGATTGTCAAACTTTCCCCACTGCTTCGTAGTTTTGTGCCGCTCATTACTCACCTTGCTCACCGCTTGCCGTAATTTTTTGCCTTTGCCATCGCAAAACACACCCTGTGTTATCAATTTGAAAGATTGAGCCGATTTTTTGCAAAAAAGACTGTATTTTTCACAAAAAAAGGGTATTATGCCCCCATAAATTTTGAGCGTTATATTGTTAGGTCTTAGGTGCAGTGTTATGGCATTTTGGGGTTTTGCGGTATAACGTTTTTGTTTTGGTGTCAGTCATCCTGACTGATATGTTATTCACAAATACGAGAAAGATAGCCAAAAAACTAACCTTTTCGCCCGTTATCTGAGATGGTAATCCGATATGAGCCAAGCGCATTTACACGTAGCAACCCCTGTACACCCTATTTCTCATGCCACTAACGAATATTACTTAACTCGTCAAAGCACGATGGAATCTAATGTTCGTAGTTATCCCCGCAAACTACCGCTAGCTATAGCTAAAGCCCAAGGTATTTGGGTCACTGATGTTGAAGGCAATGATTACCTTGATTGCCTAGCTGGTGCTGGTACATTAGCCTTGGGTCACAATCACCCAGCCGTCAAACAAGCCTTATACGATGTGTTAGAAAGTGGTCTGCCACTGCATACCCTAGATATCACCACCCCTGTCAAAGATGCATTTACCGAATCCTTGCTGTCTTTTTTTCCAAAAGATTTTGTATTGCAATTTTGCGGTCCGACCGGTGCTGACGGTACAGAAGCGGCGATTAAATTAGCAAAAACTTATACAGGGCGTGACAACGTTATCGCATTTAGCGGTGGTTATCACGGTATGACCCATGGCGCGCTTGCCATGACCGGCAATTTGTCTGCCAAAGAGAAAGTGGGCAATTTGATGCCAGGGGTACAGTTTATGCCCTATCCGCATGAATACCGCTGCCCACTTGGTCTAGGGGGTGAAGCGGGTGTTGATGCGCTGACTTACTACTTTGAAAACTTTATCGAAGATGTTGAAAGCGGCGTGGTCAAACCTGCAGCGGTCATCCTAGAAGCGATTCAAGGGGAAGGCGGTGTCGTGCCTGCGCCCAAAAAATGGCTACAAAAAATCCGTGAAGTGACCGCTAAGCATGATATCGTATTGATTTTGGATGAAGTGCAAGCTGGGTTTGCGCGCTCAGGCAAAATGTTTGCCTTTGAACATGCCGACATCGTGCCTGACGTGGTGGTGATGAGTAAAGCGGTCGGGGGTGGTTTGCCCCTATGCGTACTTGCCATCAACAAAAAATTCGACGCATGGGCGCCAGCCGGTCACACCGGTACTTTCCGTGGCAATCAGCTAGCGATGGCGGCATCGATTCAAGTATTAGATGAAATCCGCAGCAAAAACTTGGCAGAAAATGCGCGCATCCGTGGTGAATTCTTGCGCGATGAACTCAAAAAAATCGCTCAAGAATTTCCTTGTATCGGTAACGTGCGCGGTCGCGGCTTGATGACCGGTATTGAGATTGTCGATGAGCGTAAACCTGCTGACCGTATCGGCTCGTATCCTGCTGATATTGACATGGCGAATGCGATTCAAAGAGCGTGTTTTGACAACAAGTTATTGTTGGAAAAAGGCGGTCGTGGCGGTACAGTAATTCGCTTGCTTTGCCCGATTAACATCACGCAAGAAGAATGTGAGGCGGTGCTTGAACGCTTTAAAAAGGCAGTCAAAGAAGCCGTGCAAAAAGTACGTGGGTAATTGATTATTGCCTATCAAGACGGTAAAGTTACTGACGTGGCTTTGCCGTTTTTTGTGTCATTTTAATCAGCCCGTTTTGGATAAAATAGACAAAATAATATCGCCAAAACCGAACGGCTAATCCGTGAGATTAACCCTACTCACGCCCATAGTCGCCGTCATCTATGCTATAAAATCCATGCTATAAACGTGAGTGCGTCAAATAATTGACCGTAAAAATTTAAAAGGAACCATGATGTCAAACTTATCACAGCACCGCCAAGCGTTATTTTGTAATGACAGCCAATCCATTGCCGATTACCAAAAAAATATGAACACCGCCGTGCAAGCCGTCACCGATTGGCTCAAAAACGACAAAATGTACACCGGCGGTAGTATCAAGCAGCTGCGTTCTGCCATTAGCTTTCAACCTTCTAAAGAAGGCTTAGGCTTGGAAGCCGCATTAAAACGTTCAGTCGAATTATTCCTTAATAAAAGCCTAAAAGTGCATCACCCCCATTCGCTCGCTCACTTGCACTGCCCAACGATGGTCACAAGCCAAATCGCCGAAGTGCTGATTAATGCCACCAACCAATCGATGGACTCTTGGGATCAAAGCCCAGCAGGGTCACTGATGGAAGTGCAACTGATTGATTGGCTACGTCAAAAAGTCGGTTTTGGTAGCGGACAAGCCGGCGTATTCACCTCAGGTGGCACCCAATCCAACTTGATGGGCGTATTACTCGCCCGTGATTGGTGTATCGCCAACAACTATAAAAATGACGATGGGTCTGAATGGTCAGTACAGCGTGACGGTATCCCAGCCGATGCCATGAAAAAAGTCAAAGTCATCTGCTCAGAAAACGCGCATTTTAGCGTGCAAAAAAACATGGCAATGATGGGCATGGGTTTTCAATCGGTGGTCACTGTGCCAGTCAATGACCAAGCGCAGATGGATGTTGACGCACTTGAACACACCATGGCACAATTGCAAGCCGAAGGCAAAATCATCGCCTGTGTGGTCGCTACCGCAGGCACCACGGACGCGGGCGCGATTGACCCAATCCCTGCGATTCGTAAGCTCACCCATGAGTACGGTGCATGGCTGCATATTGATGCCGCTTGGGGCGGTGCGCTGATTTTATCGAATAACTACCGCGATAAACTTGCAGGCATTGAGCAAGCCGACTCTATCACCCTCGACTTCCACAAACACTACTTCCAAAGCATCTCTTGCGGGGCATTTTTACTCAAAGATGAAGCCAACTATCGCTTCATGCATTATGAAGCTGAGTATTTAAACTCTGCGTATGATGAAGAACATGGCGTACCCAACCTAGTTTCTAAGTCGCTACAAACCACGCGCCGTTTTGATGCGCTAAAATTATGGCTCACAGTGGAAGCCTTGGGCGAAGAATTATACGGCTCGATGATTGACCATGGCGTTGATTTGACCCGCGAAGTCGCTGATTACATCAAAGCCACTGATGGGCTTGAATTATTGGTAGAGCCACAGTTTGCCTCGGTGCTATTTCGCGTGGTACCCAAAGACTACCCGGCTGAGTTGCTTGATAGCTTAAATCAAAATGTCGCCGATGAGCTATTTGCCAAAGGTGAAGCCAACATCGGCGTGACGCGCGTCAGTTACCAAAAGCAAGGGGATGCCAATCAAGATGTGCAATCGCTTAAAATGACCACATTAAGCCCCATCGCCACGCTTGACAATGTCAAAGCCTTATTGGCGCAAGTGTTGGCACAAGCTGATGACATCAAAGACGGTATTATCACAGGGGATTATCAGCCTGCGATTGATTGATAGTTATAAAAAAACCGATTCCTTGGCGAATCGGTTTTTTTACTGTAGCACTAACACTGACTGTAATTGACCGTCACATCCAGCGTCGGAATCAAATTTGACGGGGCGGCAAAATCCTCATCTAGGACATTGATAGCAAGCCCGCCCATTGCGGTTTCTTTATATTTTGACATCATATCTCTGCCTGTCTCTTTCATGGTTTTGATGGCTTTATCAAGTGATACCACATGCTGTCCATTGCCTTTAAGCGCAAGCCTTGAGGCATTAATCGCTTTTACTGCCGCCATGGCATTGCGTTCGATACAAGGCACTTGCACCAACCCCGCAATCGGGTCACACGTCATACCAAGGTGATGTTCGATGCCAATTTCGGCAGCATTGGCACATTGCGCAGGACTACCGCCAAGCACATAGGTTAACCCTGCCGCCGCCATCGCACACGCCGATCCGACTTCCCCTTGACAGCCCACTTCTGCGCCTGAGATACTGGCGTTTTCTTTGATAATAATACCAATCGCCGCGGCGGTTAGCAGAAAATCATGCAAACCTTGCAACGTATAACTTGGGCAAAAATCTCGATAATAATGCATAACCGCAGGTATCACGCCTGCCGCACCATTGGTGGGGGCAGTCACCACACGTCCGCCACTGGCGTTCTCTTCATTAACTGCCAACGCATACAGATTGACCCAATCCATCACCGCAAGGGCATCATTAAATGCTTTTCGGCTATCGGCAGCGGATAACTGCTGATAAATCGCCTTGGCGCGGCGCTGTACTTGTAAGCCCCCCGGTAAAATACCATCGTGGCGACAACCATCATTGACACAGTCTTGCATGACTTGCCAAATGTCATTAAGTCCACCCAGCAGCTCATCTTCACCCAAGTTAGCCAGTTCATTGGCTCGAACTACTTGGGCGATTGACAGTTGATGGTGTTGGCAAATTTGTAATAATTCTTTGGCGTTGTTAAAGGGATGAGGTACTGGTTTTTTGACGCTTTCAATCACCGGTTCTTTTGCTTGGGCTTCTTGCTCAGTCTGCACAAACCCGCCGCCGATTGAATAATACGTATTTTGGTAAACAATTTCATTGTCTGTAAAAGCAGTGATAGTCAGGGCATTGGGATGATGGGGCAGCGATACCCTACCATTTAGGATTAAATCCTTGTCAGCAACAAAATTAATCTCATGCTGCTGATTGAGATACAGCGTGTTTTGCGCTTGGATATCGGCAATTTTTTGTGAAATAGCGGCGACATCCGTCGTCTGTGGTTGCTCTCCCATCAAACCTAGCATCACCGCTATATCACTACCATGCCCTTTACCGGTCGCACCGAGCGAACCAAATAACTCAACTTGCACCCTGTCCACCTGCGTCAGCAGCTGCTGCCGTGATAATGCGCTAACGAACAGGTTCGCCGCTTTCATCGGTCCGACGGTATGCGAACTTGAAGGTCCAATCCCAATTTTAAATAAATCAAAAATACTGATCACTGATAAATCCTATATGCCAATCAGTTGAAAAATTCAATTATGTTGTATTCATTGTGCTAGATAATCACGGATTGACCATCTGTGTCAATGTGCTATCGAAAAGTTTATCAAATGATAGATGATGGATACTTGCTACACGCATCGCAAATTTGGCAAATAACCACCTGTGTAACCGCATGAGGAAGAAAATAACTGTTGACAAGGATTAATCTGCTAACGATTCACTTTCTTTACTCGCTAATAAAAGTAGCAGCAATAAACAAACCAAGAAAATCATTATGAGCGCCATAAGATACACGTTGACATACGCCAGTGGCACGCCCATTTGGTTCAGCATCACAGATGCATTCATCCCAGAGGTGCTAGGTAATACCCAGCGCAAATACTGCAGGGGCTCAGGTAGCATTTGATACGGCCACGAAATCCCTGAGACAAACAGCATCGGCATTGAACTTGCGACCAAGATTTGCATCGCCCGTTCTCGCGCCCCAAACCACACCCCAAGTAGACAGCCCAGTGCCGTTACCGCGGGGAAAAACAGGGCAAGCAGTACCAGTGAGCCCGTCAGATTTTGGTTACGGATATAGTCATTGTTGGAAAATACCCAGCCATAATAAAAACAGCCAAGCACAAAACCAAAACACGCTAAGCCCAATATTCGCGCAAGCCACGTTTTCATCGAAGCGCGGTGCATGTCTTGCTCTGCCCAAGTGCCCACTAGCATTGCTGTGCCCATCAAAAACATCTGCTGCAGAATCAATATCGCAACCGCAGGGACAATATAGCTACCATAGCCTTCGGTACGGTTGTATAACGGATTAATCGTCAGCGCAACCGGGGAAATATTGTTTTTGGCAACGGTGATATCTTGCCCGATGGCAATATTTTTTTGTACTTTCGCCCCTGCGGACACGGTGCCAATGACTTCTAAAAACCCCGTTTGTACTTGTTTGTTGAGCAAAAAATAGTTACCGTTGGCAAGGATACTCACCTTGGCAGGTTGTCCTGTGGTCACTTTTTGATACAGCCCTGAGGGTATCACCATGTAGCCTGCAATTTTGCCTTGCCACATCAGCTGCTTGGCACTGTTTTCATCGTTTACAATGGTGCTTTGGATGCGCGGATTGGCTTGGGCGTAGCTGATAATGGTCTGCGATAAACTTGAATGATCATAATCCACCACTGCCACAGGGACATGACGCACCACCTCTTTTGAATACGGCCACGGGTAAAAAAAGCCATAAATAACCGGGGCAATCAGTAGCATACTGAGCACCCCTTTGTCTTGAAACACACTGCGCCATACATGCAAAACTTGCAGCAAAAAACCGCGCTCCCAAATGTTTGCAGATTTGCTTATGTCGACTTTGCCGGGCGTTGTCTGGGTGGGCATCAGCGTTGCCCCCATTTTTCAGGCTTCAGCAAGGCCTTTTTGGTCAACAAGGCGGCTAACAACAGGGTAATCATGACGGCAATAAAAAATCCGATAAAGCTGCTATAGGCAAACGATGGCGGTGCGCCCATTTGTAATTGGGCGGTTTGCAAGTTGAGATAATGGGTTAATGGCAGGGCATTTGCCCAACGCTGTGCGGCAGGACTCATCGCCAAAAATGGAAACGTCACCCCTGAAAAAGCAAATGACGGCGCGGAGATAAATCCGGTAAATGACAAGCCTTGACGATACGAAAACGTGCCTACTGTGACAATCACCCCAAGCCAGAATGACACCATCATAAACATTAAGAATATCAGATAAGTAATCGCCACGGACGCCAAACGAATGGGGAAAATTTGCATCACCAAGGTCAATGCCACCGCTGCCCAAAGCGTATAGGCAAACATCGCCCAAATTAGTTTGCCATTGAGCCCTGCGATAATCAGCGATAGTTTGGGTTTTTCGTGCCCCAGTGTCACAGGATGGCTGGGGTTAGAGAGGCGGTTAAAGGGGCGGTTAAAGGCATAGTTACTGGCATGGTTACTGGCAAATTTGGGGGATTTTAGCGACTGATACCATTCACCTAGCGTCTTGTCGACCAGCTCTCGCCCCACGGTTGACGCCCCAATCACCATCGACAAAATATGTAATAAGGCTGGTACCACCGTGACTGCCAAAAATTGCTGATAATTATTGGCAGTATTAAACAGTGCCACACTTTGCGATTGTATCGGTGCATAACTGGTTTTGGTCAAGGTGACATCTTCGCCAATGGCGACTCGCCGCTGCATTTCTGCCCCTGCCGAAAAGGTACTGACCGCTGTCTGTACCGCTTTTTGTATCATACCTGAATGCGTGCCATACTGGGCATTGACATTGAGTAGCAAGCGCGAGGTTTTGCCCGCCAGTAGATTGGTTGAAAAATTCTCTGGGATTTCAACCACCGCCATGACATCGGTAGTCTCGATGGCTTGCTGGGCGGCAGCGGCACTGTGAAGGCTTTTGACCACCGCAACCTCAGGCGTCGCATCAATATAACGGATAATCGTCGCAGATTGCGCGGAGTGGTCATTGTCTATGACCGCAATCGGAATCCCGACTGCCATGCCTTTGCTAAAAATCCACCAAACCAAAAATATCAGCACAATGGGCATCCAAAACATCAAGGAAAAATCCCAGCGATTTTGCACCAAAAAATCCCACTCACGGCGCGCACTGTACCAAAACGCCGCAAAGAATTGCACAAAGCCTGAGCGCTTATCAAACTGCGTATACGCATGACGCTCATGGTCATTGTCACTAGCCCTAGCACTGTCACTGACACTGTCACTGGCATTTGGCACAGCGGACGATGTCGGTGACGCTTTAGAGGGCTTGTTTGATGTCAGTCTTGATGTCAGTTTTGATATCATGGTTGACTTCATTGTGTTTGGGTTGGCTGCTGGCTTGCCGGTATATCAACCAATACGGTCATGCCCTGTCTTAGACGTGTATCTGACTGGCTCGGGCGCGCACGAATCTCAAAGGTACGCATATCAAAGCCGTCTTTGCTATTGGTGGGGCGCCACGTGGCAAAATCTGATAGCACGGAACTTGCGTACACTTTAAACACTTGGCGGTAAGGCTGATTATTGACCGATAACGCAGGAACAGTACCGCTAAATTCACTACCGACCGCAAAATGGTTTAGGTTATTTTCGGTAACGTTAAGCACGACCCATTGGTCTTTGGGGTCGACAATGGTCATCAGTGGTACGCCCTGCCCAACCACTTGACCTGGTTTGACAATCACGTTGTCCACGATACCCGCAATCGGGCTTTTAAGATTGGCTTCTTCTTTGGCAACCATCGCTTCTTTAAGCTTGCCTTCTACTTGGCTGACTTGCGCTTGGGCGGCGGTTTTATCTTCACTGCGCGCGCCTGTTTTGGCTAACTCATATTGGGCTTTGGCGATTTTGGCTTTATCAACACTGGCGACATAGTTGGTATAGGCTTCGTCACGTTTTTGCCGCGACATCAAGCCTTCTGCTGCGAGTCGGTTGATACGCTCATAGGTGACTTTGGCAAGGTCAGCCGCGGATTGGGCAGCATCGTACTGGTATTTTGCCATTTCAATCTCTTGCGGTCTTGCGCCATTGTTGGCTTTGTCCAGTTGACTTTGGGCTAACTCTTTGCCTGCTTGTGCTTCTTCGACCTTGGCATTGATTTCTGGGCTATCCATATCAATCAGGCGTGTGCCAACGCTAATTTCATCGCCTTCTTTGACATAAATATTGGCAATACGACCGGCAACTTTGGCAGCGACAGGCGTTTGCTCTACTTCCATATGCCCTTGGATGGTAACAGGCTCGCTGCGCGTTTCGCGCTTATCTTTGATTAGCCCCCACGCGACCAGTCCAATCAGCCCAAGGATAATCAAGGCTATAATGATGGTGCGAATTTTACTGGGTTTTTTGGTAGGCGGCACGTAACGGCTATCCGTCGCAGCGGCTGACAGGCTGTCCTCTGCGTGCGGCTCATCGGCAGCTTGGGCGTTCATCGCTGCATTAGCATTATCCGCAGCGCTGTCCAAAGTGTTGCCTTTAGCGTTGTCCATCGCATTGTCTGGTGTTGGGTTTTGTGGATCAGCCATACGGTAAGCCTACTGGTGAAATAAAGACACGGGTTAAAATAATTGATTAGTTCTTACGATGTTCAAAATAAATCGCGGGTAGCTTGACGTCCGCTGCCTGCATATAACGGTTAAACTCTAGCGGCGTACCGCAGCTTTGCATCAAGTCTGCCATTGCCTGCACATAATCATTTGCCGCTTTGGCCTGCTCGGTTTTGGCTTTTTCCAAATTGGCTTCAGCTTGCATCACTTCTACGGCCGTGTTGACGCCTTCTTTAAAGCCTAGCTGACGAAAGCGTAGCATCTCACTGGCGAGCTCAATATTGGTATTTAAGGCAATAAAATTATCGCGTGCATTGTTGACTGTTTGCCAATTTTTTTCTACCAATAACATAATATTATCATTGACATCCACTTGGCTAAACTCGGCTTGGTGCAGCTTGGCAAGGCTTGATTGGGTGCTGGTTCGGCGATCTACCCCACCCCACAATTTCCAGTTGGCAGACACCCCAGCAATCCAATTTGGGTCAGCGTCGATTTCAGAGCGACCAAAGACGGTGACATTGGGTTTGTAGGCGGATTCACTAAATTCATGTAGCGCTTTGGCTTGGTTGTATTTGGCGGCGACCTTATCAAAACCTGGGTGATGCATTTTAGCCTGCTGCTGAAAATAACTCAGTGGCGGCAACGGCTTGGTGGATACAAATAAAGGCGATGTCGGTTTGATAAAATATGGCGTGCGCAGTAACCGCTGTAATGCGGTCATGGCAAGTTCAGCATCGTTCAGCGCCTTGCTATTTTCGTATTCGGCATCGGCTAAGGCTTTTTTGGCTTCCAAACGCTCGACTTTTGAAATCAGCCCCACGTCCAGTGCGCGCTGAGCGGCATGGTCGGTGGCACGAATCGCATTGAGCGCATCGGCGCGTAGATAAGCTGCCATGATGGCAAGCTGGGTTTGAAAATAGCGTTTGGTAAGCGTGGTGTATTGTTCATCCAGTGACAAGTCAGCATCGGCACGGCTTTCATCAGTCATACCATTGAGCAAACTGGTCACTGCTTCGGTTTTGTGTCCGTTATAGGCAGACCATAGCACGGTGACATTTGCGCCTGTTCTATTTTTATCGACATTGACAGGGATGCTATTGGGAATCGGGTCGGTGATTAAGCCACCGATATCGACAGGGGCGCTAGGCAGTGGCAAGGTGATGGGTAAATTGCCAATATTGTTATTGACTGCGTTGTCAATGGCATTGGCTAGGTTGTTTTTAATGCCCGTGGTATCTATATTGTCATCCACATGTACATGCGTGGCACTGGCACCCAGATACACAATCGGTTTGTTTAAGCCTTTGGTCGACTCAGCTCGCAGCTCATTACTCACGATTGCCGCATTGTCTGCCGCGACTTTGGGTGATACTTTGACTAGGTACTGCTGCGCTTGTGCCAGTGTCAAATTACTGGGCACATCTAGGCCATAACTTGGCGGATAAGGCACCCCATTATTGATAGTAGGATCGTAGCTGAGCCCAGCTGCTTTGCCCCCTTTGACTTCATTGGCGCGGGTCGCGGTTTTTTTCGATGGCGTGTCTGCTGATGGTACGTCCATGACCGGGCTAGCATTGAGCACAGGCTCAGGATTGGGCGGGGTATTGATTACCGGCGTAAACTCTGCGGTGTCGCCACTGGTACTGGGCTGCAATCTGCTAGTGGGCTTTATAGTTGCCGCTGCTGGTGTGTTTTTAGCCAATGTTTTAACAGAATTTTTAGCCGATGTTTTAGCTGATGTTTTAACAGGCGGCTTGTTAACATTTTTAGTGGGGGTACTGGTGGTTTTGGTGGTTTTTGTTGTGGTCGTGGTTGTGGTTTTTGTTGTAGTTTTTGTCGAGGTGGTTTTGGTAGTGCTAGGTTTGGTAACCTTGGTCGCAGCAGTCGCAGCCAAAGATAAGGACAAATTCAACGAAACCATTGCCATCGTAAACGCAGACAGGGTAAGCACGCGTGATAGAGGCTGCAGAGGATGGCTTACTGGGTAAGTCGATGGCTTGATGGATTGATGTAATTTCATACGACTCGCTAATAACTTGCCTATGGCTTTGCCGCAACATAACAACCCCGCAAGCCGTCAATTACCCTAGTAATTGATGCGGTCGCTGTTACGATGCCCGTATTACCAAAAAACTGTCTTATTAAAAACTGTCTTATTAAAAACTGTCTTATTAAAAACTGTCTTATTAAATAATGCCTAATTAAATAATAATGAAATACCAAAGTGAGCACTAACTGTCAGTTTGAATATTAACTAAAGTATGAGATTGTAAAAAGAAAAAAATGACCCGTCAATCTACACTTGTCATATTAGGTTGTGTTGAACATTCAAAGCTTCAGCCAATGATAAGCAAAGGCTAGAGC
>NZ_DAMBOA010000033.1:0-11004 GCF_032064105.1 Moraxella sp. CTOTU49097
GTTAACGTGTGGTTTAGTACGTTCAAACTTGGCCTTTGCCATAATTTAATCCTCTGATCATTGTTAAACTGTTAGCAATACCCTAGCTCAAAGCTATAAACCAACTGGTGTATCTGTATTGCCAGTGCTGGTGTTGCCAATGTGAGTGTTGCTAGGTCACTAAAATAGCAAATTTAACATAAATTTCAAGTTTTTTCCATAGCCTTCATCTTTATGGTCAAACTTTTTTGTTATTGCTAAAACAAAAGGCAACACGTCTGTGCTGCCTCAACTATTTTTTGGTTTCTATCAATGTATTTTCTATAAAACTGGAGCTCATACCGAGAGTTGAACTCGGGACCTCTCCCTTACCAAGGGAGTGCTCTACCTCTGAGCTATATGAGCAAAACTTTGGTTTAGAATAATGGAGCGGGTGGCGGGAATCGAACCCGCACGATCAGCTTGGAAGGCTGAAGTTCTACCACTAAACTACACCCGCAATGCGACCCGCCCAAGCATACTGGACTTACTGTTAACGTGATTAGGGAATATTCAGATAACAATAGCAGGCAAATGGTGGTGGGGGAAGGATTCGAACCTTCGAAGCTCTCGCAACGGATTTACAGTCCGTCCCCTTTGACCGCTCGGGAACCCCACCATAGTTGTCTTTCAAGGTACGCTTAACACGATGTGTTAAAGAATGGTGCCGGCTGCCGGAGTCGAACTGGCGACCTACTGATTACAAGTCAGTTGCTCTACCAACTGAGCTAAGCCGGCGTATCGCTTGAAAGTGGTGAGCATTTTAGCAAATATTTTTAATCTTGCAAGCGTTTTTTTAGTTTTTTTTCATTTTTTTTGCTAAAACGTAAATTTGATGATTCAAATCCGCATTTTAGGCGCTTTGCGCCGCTTATTTGCTACCCAAACCCTAATACATCAACAACACTGATGCAATAATCAGCGCAATAATTACCACGATTATTATTGCGACTGTGGCGTTTTTCTTTGCTGCAGGTTTGATTGCATCAGCTTCTACTGTGCTAACTGGCGATGGTTGCACTGGCTGAACAGGTGAGACAACGGGCTGTGGTGGTACTACCTCAGTGACGACAGGCGTCTGAGCCGGTGTATTAAGTAGCGGCGATGGTGAGTTATCAACGCTTAATACATCGACTGTTGTTGTCGGTGTAGAGGGTACAGATTGTTCGACGTGAGTGTTGCTCAGCTGCTCGCTAGGTAAAAAATCTTGCGTGGTAACGACATCTATCACAGGCGCGGCGTTGGCTGCAGCGTTAGCTGATATGGGCTCAACCGATTTAGCCAACTCAGTTTGGGTATGAATGTCAGTGGTGGGTGTGAAGTTCTCAATGTCTTGTAAACTATTGAGAAAACTATCATCATCCAGTGCATCGACTGGGGCATTTACCACCAAAAATACCAAGTCAGCAAAGGCGAGTTCATCGGTGGCTTGCAAAGCATGGGCGTCTGTACTGATACGCTCACCATTGATAAAGGTACCATTGCTTGAGCCTAAGTCTTGCACATACAGCTGCTCACCAATACGGTTAATCTTGGCGTGTTGGCGAGAGATTTGTGAGGTCGCTAATACCAAATCATTGCTATCGCTACGTCCGATGCTTAAGCTTTTATCAATATCTATGGTTAAATCCGCCAACGCTGGTGACAGTCCAATGAGTTGCCATGAAGTGCCTTGTGAGTTGTCGGTAAGGTTCATCGTATCCACTGTATTAGTTTGATGATTGTCCATGCAAGTCTCCTACTCCTAAGGGGTATTTAATAGTATCATTATGCTTGGCATTATGGGACATTTTTAGGGATTTGTCACGGTGATGGTCTGCACCGCAGGCGGCGTCGCAATCACCACAGGCGTTTGCGCCATTTTTGCGCCCTGCCCTGTAGATTGGGTGACGGTGTTGCTCGCTGGGCGAGTGACAGTTGTGGTCGATGAACTGCTTTGGCGAGGCACGTTTGATGACACGGGCGTGACGATATCAACACCATTGGCATACACTCTTGGCGTGTTTGATAAGCTTTGTCCGGCTGGGGTAACCAAATCATCTGTTGGCAGTTTGACGCCATTTTGCACCGTATTGGTATTGGGGAACATGGCGCTGATATTAAGTGGGATTTGTTTGAGGGTACCGTTTTTGTCAATTACCAGTTGCATGGTACGAATACCGTCTAAGCTTTTTTCGGTCACGCTTGCCACCGCGCTACCATTACGCAAAATGGTCGGCTGTAAAAATACAATCAGATTGGTTTTGTCCGAGTTTTTGCTTTTTGAGCGAAATAAATTACCAAGAATCGGCGCATCACCCAATCCTGGGACTTTTTGCTGACCATAGGTGCTGTTATCACGCATCAACCCACCCAGTGCCACGGTTTGTTGGTTATCCGCTAAAATGGTGGTTTTGATTAAATTCTTGTTGGTGACGACACCGCTCACGTTATTGAGGGTACCATCGACAATGGAGGACACTTCCTGCGAAATCTCAAGTCGCACTGAGCCATTATCGCCAATATGCGGAATGACATTAAGATTGATACCAACATCTTGACGGCTCACGGTTTGAAACGGCGTGGTTGATGAGTTACTTGCCGTGGTATAAGAGCCGGTCACAAATGGTACGTTCTGCCCTACCAAAATATTGGCTTTTTCGTTATCCAACGTCAAAATTGAGGGCATGGATAACAGATTGGCGTTGTTGGTTTTATTGATGGCTTGCAAAATCGCGCCATAAAACTCACGATTACCGTTACTATCGGTTTTACTAGTACCAATCCCCAACAGCGCGCCTGCCACAGAAGCTGCCGCCGTACCTGGGGTTTTGCTTAATATCTCAGATGCCAGACCTACTGCGGATGCGCCGATATTATTAAAGTTAATCACCCCTACGCCGCTGTTGGCGTTGCCCATTGCCCATTGCACGCCAAGTTGTTGGGTATCATTACCTGAGATTTCCATAATCGCTGCTTGAATCAACACTTGGTCACGGCGGGTATCTAGCTCATTAATAGCATTTTCGATTTCTACCATTAACTCTGGGTTGGCATTGACGATGACGGAATTTTGGGTTTGGTCAGCGATAATGCTAAAAGGTCTACCTTGATAGCCGCTGTTTTGCGCAGTCGTTGTGTTGCTGGTGGACGAGGTATTAAGCGGTGAGCCTGTCGGTGAGGCTGCGGTATTGGTGGTGGTCGCTGCGCTGTTATTATTGGTATCGCTACTAGATTGAAACATTGAGCTTGCTTGCAAGGTGGTTTGGTCACCTGAGCTATTGATGGATTGATAGGCAAGCAGTCCGCGTAGCATTTCTGCAATATGGGTGGCACTGGCATATTTTAAACGAAACACGCGAAGCCCACTGAGACGTTGCGTCGGCACGGTGTCTAACTGCTCTACCATTCGCTGTACTTTGGCTGTCATCTCTGCACTACCTTTGACGAGCAGCCTATCAGAAATCGGGTCGGCAATGATATTGATGAGGCTGCCACCGGTTGATGCCACAGCAGCCTGCCCTGATTGACCCGCAGCAGCTGGCGCTGTACCACCGCCCGTACCTGTCAGTGAGCTTAATAAATCCATCATGCGCTTGGCATCGACATGACGCAGCGGAATAATGGTCAGCTTGTCATTCATATTGCTATCAAGATCGCTAATCAATTTTGCGTATTGATTGAGGCTGTCGGCGCGGTCAGAGAGGATAATGGCATTGACATTTGGCACCACAGCGGCATTGGCATACGGCGGCATCATCGGACGGATGACGTTTAAGATGTCATTGGCATTGGTGTTGGTGAGATAATAGATGCGGGTCGCCATTTGGCTACCTGCGGTATTACCCCGCAAGTCCACATCCACCCCTGCTTGCTTGGCAACGGTATCAGGAACAAGCTCTGTGGTCAGCCCGCGATCAATCGCTACAATGCCATTGACTTTCATCACGGCTAAAAACAAGTCATACACTTCTTGACGGGATAAGGGTTTGTTTGAAATTACCGTCACATTGCCATTAATGCGTGGGTCTAGCACAAAGTTCTTTTGGGTGATGGTGGCAATTTGGTCGATAAACGCCTTGATATCAGCGTCTTGCAAATGCACTTTATAGCCAGTGGCTGCATGGGCAGCTGACAGACCACTGCTCAGCAAACTGATACTCATAGCCAGTGTCGTGCTCAAAAATAGTGGCTTTAGCATGGTTGGGTATTTCATAATTTACCTTATCAATTTTTAACGCATATCACCGACTTGTTTCTCACGTAGCGATGACGTCTGTAACTTTTTACTATGTTTTATCAAAATGACTGGCGTACTGTCACGACTTGGTCGCCGCGCTGAACTTGGATTTGCGCTTGTCCTGCTTGTTGCACTTGACGTAGTAGCTGGGCATCTTGTGTTGGGTTTTGACCCACGTTTTGTCCATTGACGGAGAGGACTTTATCCCCTGTTTGTAGCCCCAGTCGGTTTTTTAGTCCTGCGGACATCGCATCGGTCACCAAATAGCCTTGCCCTGTTGCTGCCACACCCATTTGGCTTAGATACCCTGAGGCATTTTGCTGAAGCCCTTGAATCGCCCCACCAATGGCTGACGATGCACCGCTTGGCGAGGTACTGGCACCATTTGACGTCGCCATAGTGGGCGCAGAATCCTCTCGATCATGCGGATCGCCTGTAGCCACTGGCGCGCCGCCAATCGCTTGTGGACCAGCCCCGTTTAAGCTCGGTGTAGGGGTCTGTCCCATATTTGAGCCGTTACCCACGCCTGCCGCACCGTTGGCTTGCGCTTTAGCTCTGATAGCCTCGCTTTGGTCAAGAAAAAACGGTTGCCCAAATGGCACTTTACTGGTTTGACCACTGGCATCTGCCACTATTACAAAATCGGCTGCGACTTTGACCAATTTATAACCACTGCCATCAATCATGTCGTTGATACGATAGCTTAAGGTTTTACCATTGGCGGTCAAAATTGCATACGATTGACTCTCTGGGGTGGCAATGGTCACGCCCACCACTTTAATATCTGGGGGTGTCGCTGCCGGCGCTTGAGGGGCAGTTGGTTGAGCAAAAAAATCTAATGCATTGCTATTGGCAGATTGCGCGACCAAGTTCATCTGTATGGGCACTGGTGTGAGTACAGGGGCTTTGGGCGGGGCAACCACCAGCCAAATCGCTTGGCTTAATTGCCATACCAACCAAAAAATAGCTGCCAATAGCAACCAAGGATACAGTTTTTCTACCACCGCCATCGGCACAAATTTCCCAGTCGTTGTTTTACGGCTCAACGAGGGACGCTGGGTGGCTTTTATCATATCTGCTATCATCGCTACGTCTCTAATTACCCATACTGGTCAAAGGCTGGCGAATGGACACCACCACACTGTCATCAGCCCCTTTGCCTTGGTACGCTGGCATATTTTTGAGCAGCCGCTGGGTCAATGACACATCTATCATATTATCTTGGTCAAGATAAAAATCCCCCAATCGCTCGGCTTGCGGTGTAGTAAGGGCTAAATGCAAGCTTTTACCTTGCGCTGCCTTGTTGCTACTATTAATACCATTAGCGTTGGCTGCTGGCTGCACACTTGCTTTATCGGCGCTTAAGTTTCCTTGCATGGTGGGGAGTTTGATGAGGTAGGTTTTGCCGCCTGTGGGATACCCCAAATCGCCACCTGCCCAATTCATGCTACCTTCGGCGGTTTGATAACCTTGCTTATTTTTTTCAATCGACACTTCTTTGATGGTAATCGGTGTGTCGGGTAATTGCCAACTGACCAACTGCGCCAATGTATCAGGGCTGATTTTGCCGTTGAAATCATTGGCTTGCCAGCTGGTTTTATTGAATTTGACCACACCTTGCAAGCCGGTTTTGCCAGAGCGGATATCGACTGCCATACCCAGTTTGCCCATCAATAAATGCCACGGCTGCCAGCGCCAATCGACACTACCCGCCAGCGGCGTATTGGGGCGCGCATTGATTTGCCAATTGGCTTTACCCTGCCAAAGATTGCCCGATATTTGCTGCAAGTAAGGGTTGTTTGGGGCAAATTTTTGCAGTAACCACGCTGCAGGTAGCTGAATCACCAAGCTTAAGCAAAGCAAAACCAGACCTACCAGCCACCATAGTTTTGTCGGACGTAATGAATTGACATTTGCCAAACTTGAATACCTTTTACAATGATTTTTGACACCGATAAAGTGACGCAATCCACAAGCAAATTAATCAACAATCAAATAATTCATGCAGGATAAAAATTGCCATTAGCGCAAAAAATTTTGAACCCACTCTGCGCCAACACTCGAATATTTTTCTAACTAAAGTGAAACGCTTTATCATAACTGATTTTTATTGCGTTGTAATGTCAATCCATAAAAAATCAAAATTTTGTCAGACTTGTTTTGGGCGGGCTGTTTATTGCGGCTGCCTGCCGCACTCACTACAATTTGCAACCGACTTTATCACCCTGAGTTTGCTACAATCACCTCACCAAGCTGGTTAAAACTATAATACAGAACACAAGGAAAATAGCATGCAATTTGATACATTGCCACAACTGGGCGATAGCGTCTCCAAAATTTGCTTAGGCACGATGACCTGGGGGCAGCAAAACAGCGAGCAGGATGCCCATGAACAAATGGATTATGCCCTTGCGCACGGTGTCAACTTTTGGGATACCGCAGAGATGTATCCGTCACCCCCTGATAAAGACAAACAGGGTGATACCGAGCGCTTTATGGGTAGCTGGTTTGCCAAGACAGGCAAAAGAAATGATGTCGTATTGGCGAGTAAAATCTCTCGCAATGATTTTTTGCGCGGTGGCAATACCAAGTTTGATAAAAAAACCATTCGTGCGGCATTAGATAGTAACCTGCAGCGCTTGCAAACCGACCATATCGATATTTATCAGCTACACTGGCCAGAGCGTCAGACCAACTTTTTTGGTCAACGCGGCTATACAGAAAGTATGGCGCAGCAAGATACCAAAGAATTGACGCCATTTTTGGAAACCATCGAAGCACTCAATGATGAAATCACCAAAGGTCGAATCCGCGCTTATGGGTTATCCAATGACACCCCTTGGGGGGTCATGCGCTACTTAGCAGAAGCCGATAAACATGGGCTTGCTAGACCTATCACCATACAAAATCCGTATAGTTTACTCAATCGCTTGTATGAAGTGGGACTGGCAGAAATCAGTCACCGCGAGCAAATTGGGCTACTTGCCTACTCACCGCTAGCATTTGGTGTGTTATCAGGCAAATATTTGGGCGGTAACAAGCCTGCCAATAGTCGCTTGAGCCTTTATAACCATTTTACCCGTTATTTAAATGAGCAAGCGCAACAAGCCACCCAAGCCTATGCCGAGGTCGCCAAAAAACATCATCTAGATATGGCACAAATGGCACTGGCGTTTGTCAATAGCCGCTCGTTTGTGACTGCCAACATCATTGGGGCAACCACCATTGAGCAACTAGCCAGCAATATCGCGTCCGTAGACTTGGTATTATCCCAAGAGGTATTGGCTGATATCGAAGCGGTGCAGACCTTATACCCTAACCCTGCGCCTTAAACCTCGTAGCTTAAATTCTGCACCTTACTAGCAGGCTACTAGCTACTATCAGAAAAAACGGCATAAAAAATCCTTGCAACAGTGTGACTGTGCAAGGATTTTTTTTAAACCTAGTAAAAATTAAAATATTTAAGTTATATAATTCCAACTAGTTCATTTGATATATAGATGAACGGGATATCATCATCAACTGCGCCTGGTTTTGGCATTGCCATGGCTGGGTTTTGTTGGGGATTTTGGGCAGGCTGATTATTTGCTGTATTTGCCCCTTGTGGCGCTTGGTTGCCATTCATAAATGGGTTATTGCCAAATCCTGCATTTTGACCCGCTTGTGGCGCAGCTTGGGCATTATTTTGGTTTGGATAGCCGCCAAAATGATTGGGTGCTTGGTTGCCACCTTGGTTGTAGCCAACTTGATTATAACCACCTTGGGGCTGGTTTTGGTAGGTTGTGCCGGCAGTGTTGTTATTAGCAATACCGCCTTGAACGCCGCCTGCTGTACCGAGCATTTGCATTTGGTCGGCACGAATCTCTGTGGCATAACGCTCTACGCCATTTTGATCGGTGTATTTACTGGTGCGAAGGCTACCTTCGATATAGACTTGGCTACCTTTACGCAGGTATTGCGCCGCAATTTCACCGAGTTTATTAAACAATGAAATACGGTGCCATTCGGTTTGCTCACGGCGCTCACCTGTTTGTTTATCGTTCCACTGCTCACTTGTCGCCACGGCGATACGCGTCACGCTACCGCCATTGGCAAATTGTTTGACTTCAGGATCTGAACCAAGGTTGCCTACAATGATTACTTTATTTACGCCGCGCATAGAATTTCCTTGATGATTTTTTTGATAACTTTTTTGATGAATGTCTCAATAACTCTATAGTGTTTTTAGCCAAATCTTTGCAGATTTAGCGCAACTACAATGCCATTACTTTACTAAACTTTGCATCAAATTGCTAGCGTCTGACCGGTAAGATGTGACAAATGCTGTCGCGTGTCATCGGTCAATTTTTCTTTATCCAGTTTGAGATAAGCAATGTTTTCTTTTGGCATCATTACTATCTCATCCACCCCGTCAATCGCCAAAATTTGCTGTGACCATGCAGTCGTGTCGATACCTATTGGCAGGGTAATCGTTAGGCTGGTCAAATACGGTGGGGATGCAATCGGCAGGATAAATAATAACGCAATGACGATCACGATGGCGAGCACCGTCCACGATAACCACATCGGTTTGGTCAGCAAAATACCGCCCATGGCACCGCCCACAAAAGCACCCAAAAACTGTGCAGATGAGTTAATACCCATTGCCGTCGCTTTGTTGGCAACGGGCGCGCGTTTGGAAATCCAAGACGGAATGGTCGCCTCAAGGCTGTTAAAGCCAATGTAATAAACCGCAAGCCCAATAATTAAACCCACGATGGTCTGACTAGCCACTGCCAAAAATACCAATCCCGCCACCAAGGTCGCTAAAGACGCCAAAAACACGGCGCGCATTTGCCGTTTTTTTTCTGCGATGATAATCAATGGAACTGCAATGATAAAACCCAATAATAGTAGCGGCAAATACACAAAACCTTGCTGCGCCACCGTCAAGCCAAGCACATCATGAAACTGGTGCGGCAATAAGGTAAACATCGCTGTCATTGACAGATGCAGCGCAAAAATCGCCAAATGCAACCGGTTAATATCGGCAATTTTTAATACGTCAGCAAACTGTGCTTTAACTGAGTGATTATTGAGATTGTGCTTTAGTACCCGATTTGGGGTGGGCACAATCCACAGTAAGCCAATGGCGAAAATAGCGGACGCCACTGTCACCCAAAACAAGCCTGAAATATCGAGCACATGCGTCAAAATCGGACCGAGCCCAAATGCGACCATCACCGACATGGCAATGGTCAGCCCCATGGTTGCCATCGCTTTGGTGCGATGCTCTTCACGGGTCACATCCGCGAGCAGTGCCATCACCACCGCTGAAACCGCACCACTGCCTGCAATCAAACGCCCCAATATCACCATATAGATGTCTGTTGATAAGGCGCAAATCGCTCCCCCAAGCGCAAACACCAATAACCCTGCAATGATAATCGGCTTACGCGGATATTTGTCAGCCAAAAAACTCATGGGAATCTGAAAAATCGCTTGCCCTAAGCCATAGATACCGATCGCCAATCCAATCAAAAATGGTGTGGCGTGTGCATATTGTGTCCCATATACGGCAAACACAGGCACAATCATGAATAGTCCGAGCATGCGCAAGGCAAAGATACCGCCCAACCCGGCAATCGCTTTCTTTTCGGATGCGTTCATGGAGGCGTTGTGACTTATATTTCTCGACGTTGATTTTACTGACGTTGGTTTTACTGACATGGTGGCTCACAAAATTTTGCCAAAAACAGCTTATTATATGCCTAATTTTTATCCCAGAGAATTTATTGGCAATAAAAATTATTTTAGCCTTATTATTTTAGCCCCATTATTTTGGCTTTATCGTTTCAGCCCCATTATTTTAGCATTGCGTAAGCGGTTACCATGATGGCTAAAATCACTGCGATAGCAATCATCAGCCACATCACATTTTTTTGGTTGTCAAAAAATCCTTGCGGTGACTGTCTGATAGATGATGATTTTGGGGTAGCCACTAGCGCGCCATCTAACGGGCTATGCTTCACTTGGGTGGCAATTTTTTGCTGTTTTTGCGCTTTTTTGGCTTCAAGCTGCTGTTGGCGTTGTTGCTTTTGTGCCAATTTTTGCTGTTTGGCTTGTTGTTGTAGTTGGCGCTGTTCTTCAAGCCTAGCCTGTTTTTGTCGCGCTTGTTCGGCAAGTTCTGCTTGTTTACGCGCTGCTTCTTCGATGGCTAACTGCTCAGTTTGCTGCTGCTCGCGAAGCTGTTTATCGCTATAGCGGGCGTGAAAATCATCCATCACCGCGTTATCAATTTCGCTTAAGGTGAAAGGCATTTCATTTATTACTTCAAGCGCATCATGCACATCGACATCGTACACGCCCGAGGCTTTGGTGGTTTTGCCATCGGCAGTGAGTTTTCTGGGTACTTGGTAATCGGCAAGGCGCTGCTGCAAGTGGTTTTCCATTTGTCCGATGGAGTCGGTGCGACCTGTCATCGCTAATGCCCAATCGTTGATTTCGGCATGATTTTCGCTATTTAATTGCTGGATGATATCGCTTGCGTCCTCTACTAGGCTGATTTTGGCAAGCAGCTGACTGGGTGAGACGGCGATATACACCTCACCTGGGGTGGCTTGGCGTTTGAGCGATGCGATGGCTTGGGGGTTGCATTGTAAGCAGTTGGCTTGTTTGTTTTTGAGGGTGTGACCTTTTGGGCAGGGCGGCACACCGTAAGCAACGAGCGCGCCGTTTTCTTTCATTTTGGCTTTGTATTCTTTGCTCGATAGTCCGCTGGCGTCAAA
>NZ_DAMBOA010000034.1:0-10897 GCF_032064105.1 Moraxella sp. CTOTU49097
GGATGGAACGACAGCCACAGCCCAAAGCGGTCAGACAACGACACGGTTTCATCAATCGTCTCATACGGATTGACTTCATCGGTTTGCCCATTATAAATGCTCACATTGTCTTTCATCAGTTGCGGTAATAGATGACGGCGGTTACTGGTCGCATAGACCAGTAGTTTGTCTTGCTCGCTATCTAGCGCGCCATCGAGCACGCTTTTAAGCGTGCGATAATTCTCATCTTGTCCATTGAACGCTAAGTCATCACAATACACCACATAATGACAGCCATGATTGGGCTGAGCTATATGAAGGTCTCGTACCGCTTGGCGAATCGGCTCTAACATCACCAAATCATCTCGTGACACTTCGATAATACGAAGACCATCCGCTTTATATTGATTGAGCAATGCCCGAATGAGCGACGATTTTCCTGCCCCACGTGTGCCTGTCATGAGTACATGATTGGCAGGTAAGCCTGCTAAATACTGGCGCGTGTTTTGAACCAGTTTATTTTTTTGTACCTCAATGCCAAGCAAATCATCCAACGTCAATCGCAAATCCACGGTTAAAGGTACCAGTTCACCGCTGCCTGTGCGGCTATTGGATTGCCAGCGGTAAGCAAGCACGCTTGGGTCAAGTTGTATGGGCTTGGGCAGCTGCGCCTGTAAAAATTGGGTGAGTAAGTGTTCTAGGTTAGCAGGTAAACTAAGGTTAGCGGGTAGACTAAGTTGCGACATATAAGGGTTCTTCTAAGTGGTTTTTAAGTGACTGGTTTTTAAATGAGTAGTTTTTAAATGAGTAGTTTTTAAGCAATTTTACGGTATTTAATCCGTATGATAGCAAAACTCCGTTAGATTACCCATTATCTTTGTAAACACGGTAGCATAACACTGGCTTTTTGTTTACAAAAAAAATCAATTCAGTTATAAAGATAGGCTCTATAATAAAATTTGTTAAGGAAGCTCAATGAATGCGCAACAAGCCATCGCCTTTAGTATAAAACCTCTCACTTTTGCCATTGCCATGCTGGGGATTCATGGCTGTGCCACGCAGCCAAGCGCAAGTCAACTGCTGTCTCAACGTGTGTTGCAAGCCAACCAACAGTTGGTCAGTCGCCAAAGCTATGCTTATGACTATCGAGTCAATGTGGTGCGTCCGCCCTTACGTAGTGCACAAGCGCTACCTGCAAGCCCTAATCGTTTAAAACTTATCCAGCAGCTTAGCGCAGCGCAGCACCTTGATGCTCGCCAGCAAGCCTTGGTCACAGAGGGGGTCAATCACCAAACCCGTGAACAAAGCGAAGTGGGGCAAGTGATGGATATTTTAACCAAGCGCTTTGAGTTTGCCTCCACAGGTGTGGTAGATCTTCGCAGAAGGCAAATGTCAATCGTGCCTGAATTTCGCTACGTGCAGAACAATGCGGGGGCGTTTATCAAAGTGCCACTGGCGGCTGATTTTGCGCGCTCCAAAGTATATGCTGACTTATCGGGACTCTCTGAGTTTGCCACCGACCCGCAATATGATGGACGCTACATAGAATATGACTATAGCAAACTGCTAAAAGATAAAAAGATAGATAAAAGAGCCTTATTCAAGGTATTTGAACAGATGTCATTGCTAAACGCCACCCTTGCTAAAGAAAGCGATTATCAGACATTGGCTTTGACTAATGAAGATAAAGCCAAAGGTGTGAGCCAGCGCATTGGCTACCGCATTGGCTACAATCAAATGCTAGCCGAATATTTGCTGTTCTTTCACGTCAATGAGCGCTACCTAAAATCATTCATCAATTCAGCCGATTTTGTCAAAGATGATGAGCTAAAGCAGCTTAGTAGCCTTGCTGTTAGCCCACGGTATCTGATGAAAAAAGCCTTTGACAGCCATGAGTTGGCAAGCGTTGAGGAAAAAGCGTATGAATCTGCCATGCGCCTGTATGAAGCCATTGACAAAATGCGGGCACAATCAGATGACAGCGCTGCTGACCCAGCCAGTGCCGATGCTGCAGAGGCAATGTACAGTTTAGAGACTCAAACAGCCACTGACGAGCCAACCACAGACGAACCAACCAGTGAAGAATTAGCTCAAACTGCAAAAGCCTTAGCAGCCTTTGACAAATACCAATCAGACAAATTGGTCAGTGCCGCTGCACTGGCAAAAATCATTGAGGCCAATCCGCAAGCGTTTAAAGCGCTGCAAGCTGAAATAAGCAAAGAGGCAAATAGCAGCTTTATGTCAATGGATGATGACATCCGTATCAGCTACGGACTCAACCGCCAAAATCAACTACTCAATGTGGTAGCAATGAGTGATTTGCCAGCATTTGACAACACCACGCCGACTACCAATCAGCCCAAGACCCAAATGCGCACAGTGGTTAACTTTTATGATTATGGCAAAGCCCGCGTCAATCCTGATATCTTCAACAAGGCAATCACTTGGCAACAAGCATCAAAAGATAACAATCTATGGGCGGCGACAAAACAATCCAAAGTCTTTGACAGTGATAAGAATTTAGAAGCCTTGTCCTATAGCCTACTCAAACAAAACAAAGGGTTTGTCGAGACGTTTGTCACCCTTTATACCTACCAGTTTGTGTTGCAAAAAGATGAAGCCAGCCTCAATGAAATAGATATGGCGGCGCTAAACGCCGCTGCAACCAAACTTGCAAAAATACAGGCCGATAATTATGCAGTCATGAATACCGATAGCCGTCAGCAAGATGCCATTACAGACGTTGATGCGTATGTCGATGAGGAACTTGCTGAACATATCGCAGGGATTGTTGATAAAACCTATCGCAATCAGCAATACTTGCAACAGATTGCCAAACTTAAAGCGCAAGGCAAATCTGACGCCCAGATTTTTAGCCAGTTGTATCAAACTATCAGCGATAAACCCAGCGATGTAGAAAGTGCAGCTGCAGTAGATGTTGTTGAAGAAAGCGAAGAACAACAAGCTTGTTCGCTGCTCTTGGACACAGATAAACTTGATAAAACATCACGCACCCGCCTTGCTAAAATCTGTGCAAAAATAGACAAAGCCACCGCCCAAGAGCAGGCAGCGAGGCAGCAATCTGGCAGCGCTGATACTGCACCCGTCCGCATGACAGCTGCCGATATCGCCAAGCAAAAGCAGGCGCGCGATAAGTTTAATCAATTACTCGGCGAAATCGCTATCGAAGATATGCAGACCCAAGCCAAGCATATTAGCCTATCTGATGAGGATAATGAGTTAATCGAAAAACTCAAACCTCACTTTGAGGCGAGCTATGATTTTGATTATGATGCCTACAAAGCTGCCTATCAGTTGTTACTTTTGAGCCAATAATCGGACAAACGAAGCATCAACTGCTGATGACCTATATAAAACAGATAAAAAAAGCGGGATAACTAATGTATCCCGCTTTTTTGTAAGTTAATCAATCGTGCCATTTTTAACCATGACAGGTTTATAATACGGTACGAATACTTGCCGCTTCATCGAGCATTTTATACAAGCTATTGACTTGCTCGGCTTCTGTCAAATATACATTAGCGCGTACGGAGTGGAAACGACCGGTACGCGATGGATTGATAGTCAAACTTGCCAAATCAAATTCAGGAAATAAACTACCCAAAATTAATTTTACTTCATCAAGTAGCGTTTCTTTGTGACCCTCATGACCGATGATACTTAACGGATAATCCATGGGAAAATTCCACAATTCTGGGTGCTGGATATCCGTAGGTTTCGCCGCTCGCGTACTACATGCAGCGGCTTCCAAGTTATTAAGCGTAATTGTTTTATCGTTCATAGCATCACCTAAGGTTTTATAAATTTCTTTAGGGTCTAAATGAGGGTAAAACCGATAATTTCAAGACGTTAGAATTTGGCGTGGAAAAAAGCGCCATTCATAAATCTATCCATAACCTTATTCATAAAAAGCCACATCCATAGAAAAGCCTTATTCATAAATCCGCCCATAAAAAAACCGAGAACATTGTCTCGGCTTTTTTGGAGGGATATAACATTAATCATTCTCTAGGAATGAACGTAAATGTTCTGAGCGAGAAGGGTGGCGCAGTTTACGCAGCGCTTTGGCTTCAATCTGACGAATACGCTCACGGGTAACATCAAATTGTTTACCCACTTCTTCTAAGGTATGGTCGGTAGACATATCAATACCAAAACGCATTTTAAGCACTTTGGCTTCACGTTCGGTGAGGTTGGCTAACACTTCACGGGTAGCTTCTTTTAACCCTTGTGCCGTTGCTTCATCCACTGGGCTTGAGATGCTCGAATCCTCAATAAAATCACCCAAGTGACTGTCTTCATCATCACCGATAGGGGTTTCCATTGAGATTGGCTCTTTGGCGATTTTGAGTACTTTACGGACTTTGACTTCGTCCATCTCTAAGCGTTCGCCCAATTCCTCAGGGGTCGGCTCACGTCCCATTTCTTGTAATAGCTGGCGCGATACACGGTTGATTTTATTGATGGTTTCAATCATGTGCACAGGGATACGGATGGTACGCGCTTGGTCAGCAATCGAGCGGGTGATGGCTTGGCGAATCCACCAAGTGGCATAGGTCGAGAATTTATAACCACGGCGATATTCAAATTTATCTACCGCTTTCATCAAGCCAATGTTACCTTCTTGAATCAAATCAAGGAACTGCAAACCGCGGTTGGTGTATTTTTTAGCAATCGAGATGACCAGACGTAAGTTCGCCTCGACCATTTCTTTTTTGGCGCGGCGGGCTTTGGCTTCACCCACAGACATGTTACGTGCGACCACTTTCATTTGGTCGATGTTCATGCCAAGATTTTGCTCATGCTGCTGGATACGCCCTTGATACTGTAACACTTCATTAAGTACCCGCTCTAATGTATCTGCAAAGACAGGTTTGCCTGCGATACGGTTAGGGAGCCAGTCAAGGTTGGTTTCATTATGCGGAAAGGTTTTGCGAAACTCATCTTTTGGCATTTTACCGCGGCGAATCACCAGTTTCATGATATGACGTTCGTTTTTACGCACGTCTTCATACACCTCGCGCATCATATCCATGATATTGTCAGAGACGCGGCTATTGAGCTTAAACAGCATAAAGCAGTTAGCAAGCTCATTCATCGCCGCTTTGACCACGTCGCTATCACGGTCATGGGTGGCTAATAAATCTTTGACCTTGGTGAACAATTGCTCTAATTCTTCAAAGCGCAGACGCACTTCTTCAGGGTCAAGACCGCTGGCTTCTTCGGTATCGGCATCTTCGCTGACTTCGCCATCGGCTTCTTCGATTTCATCGGCATTTTCGGCTTCATCATCGAGTTCATCCTCGGCTTTGTCGTCTTTGACTTTGGGTTTGATAATCGGTAACGCGATTTCTACCTCTTCGTCATCGGCAAGCGGGATGACATCAGCGGCTTCAGGGTCAAGAAAACCGGTAATAATATCCGAGACTTTCTTTTCACCTTCAAAGGTTTGGTGGTATTCATTAATGAGCATGGCCACGGTACCTGGCCAAAAGGTCATGGCATGTTGTACATCGCGGATACCGTCTTCGATACGCTTAGCAATCGCAATCTCACCTTCACGAGTGAGTAGGTCAACCGTACCCATCTCACGCATATACATACGCACAGGGTCGGTGGTGCGACCTGGCTCAGATTCTACTGAGGCAAGTACCGCGGCGGCTTCATCGACAGCAATTTCGTCATCATCCGCATCATCGCTAAGCATAATGTCGTCTTCATCAGGCGCGGTCTCAAAAATCTTGATGCCAACGTCTGTGAGCATTTGAATAATATCATCAATTTGGTCACTTTCAGTTACCGATTCGGGGAGTTGGTCATTAATCTCAGCATAGGTGAGATAACCTTGCTCTTTACCTAATTGAATCAGCGTGGCTAATTGAGAAGTTGAATGTTCGCTCATGAGGGCTCGCTTTGATATTGGTTAAAAAAATAAATAATGTAATAGCACGACAAATAAGCTAATGACTGTATTTCTTCATTTTTATCAAGGGATACACCCTGCAAATGACAGTCGAGGACTAAATAAAGATTTAGTATAGTTAAAAAGCGGTAGTCAACCTATTATTATAACGGATTATATGAGGTTCGCGGGGAGAAAATTAAAGGCAAAGCGGGTAAGTTTTCGCTTTATGCGGTATTCCGCGCAGTTTTTGGCGGGTTATTTTGGTAAATCAATCGATATCAAGCTCGATTGTCCCCCTGACTTGACAACAGCAGGGTAGGATTTCGTCATCGGCTAACATCACGAGCGGCGGGTGAATATAGTCGATACGGGTGTCATGGTGGCGACGGCGGTATTTGAGCTTACAAGTACCGCAATAACCTTCAAGGCATTGGTGATTGGCAGGGATTTTTGAGCGAAGCATGCCTTGTAGCAACGTCTCGGCGTCATGCAGATAAAACTGCGTGTTGTTGGTAAAAATCCATGCCATAATCGATTATATTGCCTAAATAAAATAAGCGTATGACGAATTACAATTCAAAATCATCAAACGCATCATCACTTAGCTCTGCGTCAATTTGACCGACTAAGTAAGAGGTGATTTCTGACTCTTGGGGCGCGACTTGTACGTTGTCTGAGGACAACCAAGCATTGATCCATGGAATTGGGTTGTTTTTAATCGCCGCAAAAATAGGGGGTAAGCCAATCGCATCCATACGTAGGTTGGTAATGTATTCGACGTATTGCACCAAGATATTTTCATTCAAGCCAATCATTGAGCCATCTTTAAACAAGTATTTTGCCCATGCTTTTTCTTGTTCAGCCGCGTCTTTGAAAATTTCAATGGCTTGCTGCTGGCAGGCTTCGGCGATTTCTACCATGTCAGGGTCATCTTTGCCCGATTGCATCAAATTAATCATATGCTGGGTGCCGTTTAGATGAAGCGCTTCGTCACGGGCAATCATTTTGATGATTTTGGCATTGCCTTCCATCAGTTTGCGCTCAGCGAAGGCAAATGAACAAGCAAACGACACATAAAAACGAATCGCTTCTAGCACATTGATAGCCACCAAACATAGATACAATTTGGTTTTAAGTAGGCGTAAATTGACCTCGACGGGTTTACCATCAATCACATGACGACCTTCACCGTATAGGTTATATAGCTGAGATAGTTGATACAGCTCGTCATAGAACTTGGCAATCCCTGTCGCGCGCTCCAGGATAAAAGGATTGTCAACGATATCGTCGAATACTTTGCTTGGGTCATTGACCACGTTACGAATAATGTGGGTATAGCTGCGAGAATGGATGGTCTCAGAAAATGACCATGTTTCAATCCAGGTTTCTAGCTCAGGAATCGACACCAGCGGCAGTAACACGGCATTGGGGCTACGACCTTGAATCGAATCAAGCAAGGTTTGGTATTTTAGGTTACTTAAGAAGATATGCTGTTCATGCACTGACAAGTTGCTAAAATCCAAACGGTCTTTGGAGACGTCAATTTCTTCTGGACGCCAAAAGAACGACAATTGCTTTTCAATCAACTGCTCGAAAACAGGGAATTTTTGTTGGTCGTAACGTGCCACATTGACAGGCTGACCAAAAAACATCGGCTCGAGCAATGGGTCATTTTTGGTTTGGCAAAAGATGGAATATGACATAGCGGTGAATCTTCTTCAATCAAAGTTCAAGACAAGTGGCGTAGCAGTATCAGTTAGCAAATAAATCAGCTAACAAATAAATCAGTTGAAAATGAGCAACTGGCTAGTGTGCTTGGCTATTATAGATAACAACATATAGAAATTGCAATCCACCCAAGGATTTGATTTTTAAGGATAAAATTCATAAGATATTGAAATATATAAATATTTATATATCAAAAAATAACTAATTAAATTCATTGACATTTGAAAATCTATATATTGTGTTTTTATTTTTACACACACGCAATAAAAAAGACGACTGTCAAAGCCGTCTTTTTGGTTAGATGGGACGATTAGCCAAGATAGGCGTTGTACATCCACACCAATTTTTCTTGTTCTTGCACATAGGCAGTCAATTGGTCGGCAGTACCTTGATCGTCATCTTCATCCGCTAGGTCAATGATTTCACGTTCTTTAGCGATAGTCATAGTCAGACCCGTTAAAATACCTTTCACACACGCCACACCGTCAGAGACGTTTTTGTCTTCTTTGATGCTTGAGATTTTTAAGAAATCGCTATAAGCATGTAGTGGTGTGCCTTGTAAGGTCAAAATGCGTTCAGCAATTTCATCAATCTGGATTTGTAGCGCAGTATATAACTCTTCAAACTTCACATGGAGGGTAAAGAAATCTGAGCCACGCACGTTCCAGTGATAGCCACGCACATTGGTATAGAACACATGATAGTTGGCCAATAAGGTATTTAATTGCTCAACAATGGCACTCATGTCTGCAGCGGCTAAGCTGATATCGCGTGTTTTACTTGAGCCAGATTTGGAAGCGGTAGATTTGGGGGTAGTCACTTTTTCACCTGATTTATCGGCATTGTCTAATTGTTCTGAATCTTGTTTGGTTGCTGATTGCTTTGTAGTGGCTTGTTTTGCCATGTTGTTATCTCCTAAAATGATGATTTTTATTTGTTTAGGACTTAATTGTAAGCCTAAACAATCTGTTACTAAAATTAATCGTTTTTATCAGTACATTTAATTTTATCAATTAAAATGTACGGTATTACCCTAAAAATGATATCAAACATTTGGCGTAACTGTGTGCAAATTTGGTAAATAGTTTTGCTTGCCGCCATAAAAAAACTGCAGTTTCTTGGCTGCAGTTTTTGTGGTCATCAATAAGTAGTTTTTTTTAAATGTTGTCTTAGTCTTAATCGTTGTCTTAATTGTTTTCTGGGAAATATTTATCAGTCGGTTTGTCGGTTAAATCAAAACCTGGTTGTCCGATGTTTTGTTGTAAATGATGACGTAGGGTATCAATCGGGAATTTTTGGTTGGCAAGGCGTTTGGGGACGATTTGGCTGCCTTGTTGGCTTTCACCCGTTTTTGGATTTTTAACATCAAACATCATAAAAATATAGTCAGGCGTTTCTTGCCAGTTGGTGACATTGTCCCATTTGATGACTGCTTGCTGCATACCGCTGCTACGTACCAAAGGCTGATTGTAGCCGCGTGGCATGGCGGGCATGTTGGGTGCAGGCATGGACATCACTACCCCGTGCTGCTGTACGCCAAGCTTGATTTGTTGCATCTCTGGCGGCATGCTTTGGCTTGCCATTTGTTTTTCAAATTCGTTTTTCACGTACCATTTAAGACCGTAGGTACGCGCCAGCAAATAAATCACCACACCCACGAGCATCAACCAAAAAACAATGGTGGAATAACCGTGCACAAAAATCAGACCTAAAATCGCTAGCACCACAATGACTGCCAAAATTGCCCAAGTTTTTGGGGTGATTTTGGTCAAAGTTTGGTTGTTGGCATCAAACAGCTGTAGCTGTGCTTGACGAAATTCGTCCTCGGTCAGATTCAAATCCACAGGTTGTAGGGTGTAAGGGTACAGAGCCATAAACAATTCACTCACTATCAAACGATAGTTACAAAACGATAAAAGAAGGCTTATCTTACCCAACCTTGACCCAAAAATAAACCTAACATCGCACTTTTTGATAAATTTTTGTTTTACCGCCAATGCAGCGAGGGGCGAACACCGATAAGCTACGACGGATAAATCGTCAATTTGCCGTGTATTTCTAGTCGCTACCGTGAAAAATCGCTGCAATCTTGGTATCATACATGCTGATATCAACAGCCATTTTGCTGCTTTAACTCAAGTTTGAACAATTTAAGGAACTTATCGCCATGATCGACCCAAAATTACTGCGTACAGAACTAGACACGGTCGCCGAAAAACTTGCCAAACGCGGCTATGAGCTTGATAAAGCATTTTGGCAGCAAGTCGAAGAACAGCGCAAATCCATTCAAGTCAAAACCGAAGAGCTACAAGCCAAAAAAAATGCGGGCGCCAAACAAGTCGGCTTGATGAAACGTAATGGCGAAAATACCGACGCTTTGATGGCAGAAATGGCAACCATCAGTAGCGACATGAAACAAGCAGAAGACGCGCTCAAAGCCTTGCAGGAGAAAATTCAAGCGGCAGCTTTAACCATCCCAAACTTACCGGATGACAGCGTGCCGGCAGGTAAAGATGAAAACGACAATGTCGAAATGCGTCGATGGGGCGAACCACGCCAATTTGATTTTGAGGTCAAAGACCATAGCGACTTGGGCGAAGACTTGGGGTTACTTGACTTTGAAATGGCGGCAAAACTGACTGGCTCACGGTTTAGCGTGCTAAAAGGTCAACTCGCCAAACTCAACCGCGCCTTGATTGCCTTTATGCTTACTACCCATACCGACAAATACGGTTATACGGAAATGTATGTACCGTATATGGTCAATGCCGACAGCCTACTTGGCACGGGGCAGCTACCAAAGTTTGAAGAAGACTTATTTAAGCTGCGCGGTGAAAAAGAGTATTACTTAATTCCTACTTCAGAGGTGCCGCTTACCAACACCGTGCGTGACAAAATCCTAGATCCTGAAACGTTGCCCATCAAAGTGACTGCCCATACCCCCTGTTTTCGTAGTGAAGCGGGCAGTGCCGGGCGTGATACTCGCGGCTTGATTCGTCAGCACCAGTTTGAAAAGGTAGAAATGGTGCAAATCGTCCATCCTGAGACTTCAATGCAAGCCTTAGAGGACATGACAGGACAAGCGGAATATATCTTGCAGCAGCTTGGTTTGCCGTATCGGGTGATTGTACTGTGTGGCGGTGATATGGGCTTTGGCGCGGTGAAAACCTATGATATCGAGGTGTGGCTACCGTCTCAGACTACCTACCGTGAAATCTCTAGCTGCTCAAACTGTGGCGACTTCCAAGCGCGCCGTATGCAAGC
>NZ_DAMBOA010000035.1:0-9621 GCF_032064105.1 Moraxella sp. CTOTU49097
TGATGATTGCGTCAGCATTGCCAGCGGGCATTGATGAAGACCGTGTCGGTGCGATGTCAGCCGCGCTGCTATCACTCGGTGACCGTGCAGGTCGAGAACTAGCGCGTGGCAGTATCGAGCGCGTTATGGTGCAAGGCGAAAAAGGCTATGTGATTATGTCCGCATCAGGTACAGAAGCAGTATTGACCATTTTGACCAAACCAAATGCCAAATTGGGTCTAGTGTTCTTGGATATGAAGCGCGCGGCTGAAGCCTTATCAAAACTTATCTAAAACTTACAAAGAGCTTAACTGTGTCAGCCAATCACTAATATTAGCAACCATGACTCAATCAAAAATTTATCCATCAAAAATTTATCCATCAAAAATTTATCCATCAAAAATTTATAAGGAGAGGTAATGAAATCTGTACAATTACCCGATATGGACAAACCGGCTGGCGATGCCACAGCGCATCGTCTGACTTACTCAGATGGCTTAAGTCGTGTCGTTTATACCACCGAAAACGAGCTACCTTATCCCGATGGCAAACTTATCGTTTCACGCGTGGATTTAGATGGCATTATCACCCACGCCAATGACGCCTTCGTGGATATCAGTGGCTATAGCCGTGATGAATTAATTGGCGCGCCGCATCATATTTTGCGACATCCACAAATGCCAAAAGCCGCCTTTAAAGACTTGTGGCAAACAGTCGAAGCGGGCAAAAAATGGCATGGCTATGTCAAAAACTTGTGTAAAGATGGTAGCTACTACTGGGTGTATGCAACGGCTGTACCCAATATCCGCCATGGCGAAACGGTTGGCTATACGTCGGTACGACGCAAACCATCACGCAGCAAAATCGCGCAAGCTGAAGCACTGTATCGCAAAATGCTAGAGGAGCAAGCCTAATGACAATTAATTTACTCATTGCGCCTGACTTCGCGCCTGAGCGTTTTGCAGGGTGGCATATGCTCAATACACTGCTACAAAAAAAATCCGGCATTCACATTCACTTACTGACACCGGCATCTGCGCATGAACAAAACGACTTAATCCAAGCGCAAAACGTGGATATTATCTATGCCAATCCCTTCGATGCAGCGGCAATGATTCGGGAGCAAGGTTATCGCGCCGTGGCGCGTCCACTGGGCAAATCTGATGAAATGGTGATTGCGGCAAAAGCCGACAGTGGCATTGCAGCACTGGATGATTTAAAAGCAGGCTGCACCATTGCCATGGCAGACAACCGTGATGTCAAATTGATTGGGCTTCGTCTGCTAGAAGCCGTGGATTTGTTAGAAGCTGACATTACTTGGACAGTTACCCAGACTTACCAAGCTGCTGCGCGTAATTTGATTAAAGGCGAAGCTGATGCGGCATTCTTTTTATCTGAAGTTTATCATAGCTTGTCACGCTTGACCTTATCGCAGATGCAGGTATTGATTGAAAGTGATTTGAGCGATATCAGCCATGTGTTACTGGTTAAAGAGAGTTTTGCCGACAGTGGGCCATTTATCGATGCTTTATTAAGCTTAAAAGACACCGCAGAGGGCAAACAAGTCTTACAAGAATTGGGGATGAGCGATGGTTTTGAGCCGATGACCCAAGAAGACGGCGAGTTTATGATTGATTTAATGGATACCTTATTGGATTAATCGGTCAAGCTTGTCATCTTGCCCAACAGCGCAATTCATGTTTAGATGGAATTGCGCTTTTTTATGCTGAAGCGTTTTGATTGCCACCCAGTTTAATAGTATAGTAGGGGATAAATGCGGCAGTTTTTCACAGCACTAGTCATTAATACCTCACCCTTGTCACATAACTTTTTATATAATTAGGCTAATTTTTTGAGGAATCAGCATGTATTCATTGTCGAATCGTAATCGTAGAAAATTTCAAAAACATTGGCTTAGTTTTCGTCTCTATAGTCGACAAGTGATTGACCAACCGATGAACATGGATATCCACACCAGCCGCATCATGGCAGCGATGGAGCTTGATGAAAAAGAGCCGTTGCAAGGTGCGTTAGCCGATATGTTTTATGGTTGTTGGTTTGACGTGCCCTATTTTGGTGACCGTATGCTCAACCAAGTCAGAGAAAAACTAACGCCAACGCTGCTGCAAGGGTTTGACCAATGCGTCAATCATGGTGAGTATGTGTTCAGCGTCAGCAATCTTGCCACGCGCTGGAGCGTATTGGTATCACCTTCAATGGTCACTTATCAACACCAACTGCGTGTGTCCACCGATGACTCAAAAGTAGTGGCACAAACGACGATTGCTGCATTATTAGATATCATGGAAGAAGACGACGACCCTGAAGACCAAGCCGAGCAAATTGCCGAAATCGAAGAAGAATTCTTTAACCATTGTCTTGTTTGTCATGACCGATTGGCATTTAGTATGGTTTGGTGGGAAATGTCAAAAAACAAATGGGATTTTAATGACAAATGGCTTGAGACTAAAGAATATTTTGCCAAGCAAGCCGCTTAATCTTAACCTAATCGATAATTTAGCAGCGCAACCGATAAATTAGAACCCAATCGATGAATGAGCTTTTGCATTCACCAACGCTATCATACAACATTACCTTTGCAGTCTATCAAAATTTAAGGAAAACACCATGCCAGAACAAAACGACACCTATGTGATTTTAACGCCTGCCGGGGTGTTGCATAGTTTTTCAAGCGCCAATCCCTCAGAGCAGCAACTAGCCTTACAAGCGGTGCTCGCCCCTGAACAAAGTATGACGGCACGGGAATGGGGTGAGCGTTATAGTGATACTTGGCTAGATATGTTTATCGAAGAAGGTTGGATTGAGACCATTGAAAAGCGGGTAGTCGCTCCGCACGTGCAGTTGGATAATTTCTTAAAATATGTAGCAGCCAGTCTATCGGGTAGTCGCCGTGTCGCAATTGCATCAGATGAAGGCTTTTGTCTAGCAAAGATGGGCTTTACCCAGCAAGAAGCAGATACGCTATCGGTAGCCGCCGCCGATTTTTATGGCTTTTTAGAACGCCAACAGCAGCGCGGTTGGGCGGTACATGGCTATGGGGTGTCATTTTTTACCAGTATTGATATGTTGATGCCCAATACCAGTATTGTGTTTTTATGGATCAACAAAGCGGGCTATTTCTTGATTATCGAAGATGAGCCACTCATCAATAACCGCGCTTTTGTGGAATTGGTATGGGGGATTAAAGCGACGGGCGAACGTTTTGAGCAACGTGCAACACTGGCACAACAAACAGACGCTAAAGAAGGTGCTGCGGCAGGCGATGACACCCAAACGGTTAATTGATAGACTGTAAAAATAAAAACCGCTGAGAGTTAATCAGCGGTTTTTTATTGTCAGTGATTTTTATTAAAAGTTTCTATTTAGCTTAAGGTCAGCTTAGTGTGATACCTTTACTATCTTTGGGGGTCACTCTAAAAATCTGCACTTTAAAAAGTATATTTTGACCTGCCAATGGATGGTTAAAATCCACTTTGATGGCATCTTCAGTGACGTCACTGACCACACCCACGAGCGTGGTTTTGCCTTTATCTTCAAATTCCATCATGGTACCGACTTCAGGCAGATTGCCAGTCACGGCAAACTGCGCATGACTAAAAGTCTGTACGTTATCAGGGTTCCACTCACCAAACGCTTCTTCAGGTGACAGCGATGCGGTGCGCGTGTCACCCGCTGTCAAGTTGATAAGTACCTTCTCAAACCCTTCAAGCAGACTGCCATCACCCACCACCAAGCGAACAGGTTCGCCACGCTCAAAGGTTGAGTCGATGACGGTGCCATTTTCTAAGCTGACCTCAAAATGCAAATCAACGGTTGAGTCTTGAGTGATGCGGGTTTGTTCGTTTGGCGTAATAATGTCATGATTCATGCGGTTGTTTATCCATCTAAAAATTAAAGGGTGTTACGTTTGGATTCTAATAAAAACGCATCGATTAAAATCAACGCAACGCCAATATTAATCGCCACATCAGCGATATTAAAAATCGGGAAATGCCACGCATTGCCATAGTGCACATGCAAGAAGTCAATCACATAGCCCAAACGTACCCGATCAATCAAATTGCCCAAAGCGCCCGCCATCACCAATGACAAACCCAAAGCCAATAATTTGGCTTGTTGGGGTATTTTGCGTAGATACGCCATGATACCAAGGGAAACAGCCAGTGCCAGTCCGCTAAACAGCCATTTTTGCCAGCCGCCTTTATCTGCCAAAAAACTAAACGCCGCGCCATGGTTGTGGGCAAGGGTAAAGTTAAAAATCGGCTCAATAATCGCCTTGGTTTGGTACAGCTGGTAGTTGTGTTCAAAGTACAACTTGGTAAGTTGGTCGATAATAATTGCCAAAACCGCAATACCATACCACATCATGGCTTTGTTGCCGTTGATGGGTAGGGTAGTGGATGAATGAGTGGCAGTAGTGGTTGCCTGGGTGTTAGGCATAATGACGTACCTCGCCTTGACCCTCGACATTCTCGACGCAGCGACCACAGATTTCTGGGTGGGCAGGATTGATGCCGATGTCTTCGCGGATGTGCCAACAGCGGATACATTTTTCACCCGTGGCAGGCTTGACCACTACCGCAACTTGGCTGTCTTCGTCGGTATAGGTCACATCGCTTGGTTGGTTGGTTAATGCCGCTACATTGGCTTGGCTTGAAATCAACACAAATTTGAGTTCATCGCCTAACCGATTGAGTGAAGCCATGGTAGTATCTGGTGCATACACGGTGACATTAGCCGATAAATTGGCGTTAATCACTTTATCGGTGCGCGCAATTTCATAGGCTTTGTTGACGGTTTCTTTGACATTCAAAATCGCTTGCCAATCCGATTCGCTCACGTCATCCAATACCACTTTTGGGAATTCATACCATTCTTCGGTAAAAATGTAGCCATTGCCATTGCTTGTATGCGGACCTTTTAAGATTTCCCAAGCTTCTTGTGCGGTAAACGATAAAATCGGTGCAATCCAGCGCAGTAGCGCATGGGCAATATGATAAATCGCAGTTTGTGCTGAGCGGCGCGCTTCACCATTGGCTTTGGTGGTGTATTGACGGTCTTTGATGATGTCTAAATAAAAACCGCCCAAATCTTGTGAACAAAAACCCACCACCGCTTGACACACTTGGTGAAAATCCATGTTGGTATAAGATTGGCGAATGTCAGCTTGTACCGCCTCAGCGCGTTTTAAAATGTACTTGTCAAGGCTGACCAAATTGCTAGCATCCACCATGTCGGTCGCTGGGTCAAAGTCGTCTGTATTCGCCAGTAAAAAACGAATGGTGTTACGAATACGGCGATACATATCCGTGGTGCGCGCAAAGCCTTCAGTCGATACCGCCATCTCGTAACGGTAGTCACTTGAACCCACCCATAAACGCACGATATCAATACCATATTTATTGGCAAGTTCTTGCGGCTCAAAACCTTTGGTATTGCCTTTAGATTTTGATAATTTATAGCCTTTGGCATCTACGGTAAATCCGTGCGTCAACACTTGCTTGTACGGTGGACGACCATAAATCGCTTCACTCACCAGAAGTGACGACTGGAACCAACCCCGATGTTGGTCAGAGCCTTCAAGGTATAAATCCGCAGGATTGGCTAAGTCGGGACGATTGGCGAGCACGGCAAAATTGGTTGACCCTGAGTCAAACCACACGTCTAGCGTATCGGTCGATTTTTGATACGCTTTAGCATCGTCTCCGATAAAGTCTTCAGCCGCGGCATCAAACCATGCTTCTACACCACCTTGCTCAATCACTTGCGCGACTTTTTCCATCAGCTCAGCCGTATTTGGGTGCAAATTGCCCGTGTCTTTATGGATAAAAAAGGCAATCGGCACACCCCAAGTACGTTGGCGGCTGATACACCAATCTGGGCGACCATGCATCATCGATTCGATACGATTTTGTCCCCAACTTGGCGTCCATACCACCTTTGGAATATCGGTCAACGCTTGCTCACGCAGACCTTGGCTTTCCATGTTGATAAACCATTGGGGCGTTGAACGGAAAATAATCGGCGTTTTGTGTCGCCAGCAATGTGGATAGCTGTGAGTAATCACGTCATGCTTGAGCAAATGGCCACTGGCTTTGAGCGTTTCAATAATTTTTGGTTGCGCTTTATAAATATGTTCGCCGACAAAAACTTTGGCTTCAGGCAAATACACGCCGTTACCTGCGACTGGGTTTTCGGTGGGCAAGTGAAATTTTTGACCGACCATATAGTCATCAACACCGTGCGCGGGCGCAGTGTGTACCAAACCTGTACCGCTATCCGCCGTCACGTGATCGCCTGTGATAATCGGCACTTGACGCTCAGCAATCAGTGGATGCTGGGCTTTAAGTACGGTTAACGCATCGCCTTTAACGGTGGCAACAACGCTATATTCTTTGGCGTTAAACACACTCATTAAATGCGCAACTAAATTGTAAGCGACAATTAAATGGCTGATTTTCGGCTGTGGTTTTTCGCCTGCCATTTGATAAAACAAGCGCTCGCCCGAACCGTTGTCAGCGGTTTTTTGATAAGTTGCGCCAATTTTTTCTAACGCTTTGGCAGAACGCTGATTATCGGGGGCAACATGAAACCAAATCGTTTCTCGCTGCGGTTGGGCGTGACTTAGCATCGCCGATTTAATTTCAGCATTTGCCCCGGATCCCCAATACTCACGGGTCAAAAAGGTGTAGCCAATCGCAATCGAATTTTCTTCAACGTTATCATCATAAAAACGGGTTGTGCCAATAATGTTATTGGTTTTTTTATCGACAATCGCAAAGGCTTTTTGCTCAAGGGCTTTTTTGAAATACGGCTCAAATACGGTAGGTTCGTGGCGTTTTTCCGGCAACATTTCCCAAATCAAAGGGTCAGATGCACTTGCCTGTAAAGCGGTTTTATCGTCTTTGGTTAAACGGCGAAGTAAATAATTAGGCGTGTCTAGGGTGGTAGGAACAGCAAACGCTTGTTTGTTAAACGTAACTTTTACCACGGAGTATTCTAGCTCGGAGCTTGCGGTAATCGCCTGATTGGCAGGCAATGTCCAAGGCGTGGTGGTCCAAATCACCGCCTGCAAAGCGCCATCAATCACTTTAGTCGCCGCTAACGCGTCACGGTTGACGATATCAAAACCGACATAAATCGCATCGGATTTTTTATCTTCATATTCCACTTCTGCTTCTGCGAGAGCCGAACCGCAGTCTAGACACCAATTCACTGGCTTCATACCGCGAGTGATATGACCGTTTTTGTAGATTTCTGCCAATGCACGGACGGTATCAGCTTCTTGCTTGAAGTTCATGGTCAGATAAGGATTTTCCCAGTCACCCAATACGCCCAAGCGTTTAAAGTCAACCATTTGCAGGTCAATTTGGCTTTTGGCATAGTCACGGCAAGCGCCGCGAAACTCGGTTGACGTCACGATGGCACCGTTTTTACTTTTGTCTTTATGGGGTTGACCCACTTTACCGATAATGCCTTCTACCTTTTGCTCAATCGGCAATCCATGACAATCCCAACCCGGTACATACGGCGCATCATAACCGTCAAGCGTTTTGTATTTGACAATCATGTCTTTAAGCACTTTATTTACCACGTGACCCAAGTGAATCTGACCATTGGCATAGGGTGGGCCATCATGCAATACATACTTTTCACGACCTTGGCGAGCGCGACGAATTTGGGCATACACATCGTCGGCAAACCATTGTTCTAGCCATTTAGGTTCGCGCTTGGCAAGGTCGCCACGCATGGGAAATACGGTATCGGCAAGGTTTAGGGTATCTTTATAGTCGATTGACTGATTGTCAGTGTTGTCGGTCATGTAACTCTCGGTATTCTATAATCTATAAAAAGTGCAAAAGGTAAAAAATTGATAACAGGGTATTATATGTTAAAATTGGCAGATTGACAAAGCGTGCTTTGGCTTATCTCACCCTTGATTTTGGTAAGTTTGTCATAAAAAAATCTCACTTACCAAGTAGCTATAAACGCTAAATATAGTTGGGGAAGGATACAATTTTCCACCAGCTTATAAGGGTTGCCCCACCTACTGTTAATGCCAAACGGCAACGCAGGGTATAAAGAAGTGTAGGCAAGTTATTTTTGACCCTGCTGACTCAGAGAATTGGACTAGCTTGGGTAAGCCTGGTATGTTGCTTAGGAGTAGCAGGTTGGAGGCTGACACGCCAAAGTCATTAAGGGATTGATTTCGCAAAGGCTTGCTGCTCGCGCCAGTCAAGTAAATCCACCACGTCTTGGGCAATGCCTTGTTTTAACGCGTCAAGCCCAGCATAATTTTTTTCCCCATGTAAAAAATGCAAAAATGTCACGGTGAGTTCTTTGCCGTACAAATCCCCGTCAAACTTTGGAAAATTGACTTCCAGTCGCCATTCTACCCCATGCTTATTTTTTAGCGCAGGGCGAGTACCCACATTGCAAGCGCCAAACAAACTGCCTTTGGTGAGTCCTTGCACGCCAGTTTGAGTATTTTTCCCCAGTGTTGATAAATCTGTGCCATCGGTAGCGGTCACCGACACCGCAAAAATCCCATGCAGGGCAGGCTTGATGCGGTTTAGCGCAATATTGGCGGTGGGAAAATCAAGCGTGCGACCGATTTTATCGCCATGTTCCACCCTGCCAGTAATCGCATAATCTCGCCCTAGCAGATGCTTTGCGGTTGCCAAGTCCCCTTGTTGCAAACAGTCTCGAATGCGGGTTGAGCTGACGCGCTCATCTTGATGCGCATGGTCGGTCACGGTATGCAAAATTTCTACAGGTAAGCCAAACGCACGCAAAAACTCACTATCGCCAGTGCGGTCATGCCCAAAGCGAAAATCATCCCCCAATACCAGATGCTTTACGTTTAATTTGACCAACATTTTGGCAAAATCGTGTGCCGATAAATTGCGAAAGTCATTATCAAAATTTGCCACAATCAAGCTATCGATATTGTGTTCAGCAATCAATTGGGTTTTTTCTGCCAAATTGGTGAGCCTTGCAGGGGCGGTTTGCGGGCTAAAAAACTCACGCGGCTGTGGTTCAAATATCATCACCATACTGGCAAGTTGCTGAGATTTTGCCAAAGATTTGGCTTTATCCAGCATCGCTTGGTGACCCAAATGCACACCATCAAAATTACCAATCGTCAGCACCGAATCAGGTAATAGGGTTGGATTTTTTAGCCAGTCAGATAAGTCAATCACGTTCATGAGCATCGCAAACTATCAATTTTATGAAATCGCTTATTATAAAGTAAAAATGTTGTTAACATACGCGCTTATAAGATTTTTCGGCAAATTTTAGCCGCATTTTTTGGTTCAATTTTGGAGTCGCTATGTCTGCAGCGCATCACAACCTTAGTATTCGCCTAGCTGCGATTGATGATTTACCGCGCATCGTTGAAATTTATAATCAAAGTATCGCAGGTAAGCAAGCCACGGCAGATTTACAGCCTGTGAGCGTGGCAGATAGGCAAGCGTGGTTTGACGCCCATACGGGCAATCGTCCGTTGGTGGTTGCCCAAAATAGTTTGGATGAAATAGTCGGTTGGGGCAGTTTATCTGATTTATACGCGCGTCCTGCCTACCATATCAGTACTGAAATCAGTATCTATGTGGCAGA
>NZ_DAMBOA010000036.1:0-8137 GCF_032064105.1 Moraxella sp. CTOTU49097
TTACAACAGTAAGGGGGTGTTTTTTGTATTGTAGTTTCTTAAGATGTTTTATATAGGGTATTGTCGGAGACTGAAAACGCTGAGACACTACCTTTATGAAAACCAAACAACAAAAAAGAAGTATCATAAAATCCGGTATAAACGAAAGGTCAAAGCTTATCCGCTGTACCTTTTAAATTAAAGCTTAATAAAATAGAAAAAGAAAAAGTGTGGCAACTACCACACTTTTTAACGATCAATAAAATACAAGTTTTTTGGCGATCATTTTGATAAATCTATTGCATAATCTGCTAAGCCTTTATTTGAACCGTCGTCATTATTTACGACGCTAATATTGGTTAATCCTGCTTTTTGGGCAAAGTCAATTTTGTTTGCACTCGATTTAAAGGTTACAGGACCCGCTGTTTTCACTTTGACAAACCGCCAGCTACGACTGCTACCATTATTGGTTAATGATAAATTCTTAGCCGCTTTGATGTAGTTAATCAGCACATCACGATTGGCATCCGGTGATTCAACCACATTGGTACTATTGATGCTGTAGTGCTCCTTTAGACCTGAGGCACGATAGTTATTGGTTGCGATGATAAATGGTGCGTTGTCTTCAATCGGCTTGCCTTTGTAGGTTAAGTTTTGGATACGGCTACCGATAGGTTTAGTCACATCAATTTCATATTGCACATCGGGTGAGGTAAACATATCAAAGTTATACCCAGGGAAAGTGCTGATTAACGCTTGTGGCGTAGTAAGGCTTGGGTTTATTTGATTAAAGCGTTTGGCAGAATTCTCTAGCCATTTTTTGATATCACTGCCTTGTATTTTTACTGCAAACACGGTATTTGGATACAGGTATAAATCAGCCGCATTGTTAATAGCAATATTGCCTTGCGCAACATCCGTATAATCTGAACCCCCTGCAAATCCGCTTTTAAATGGGGCACTCACCGATAAGACAGGGATATCTTTATATTGTGGCAAATTGGCGTTAATATAATCGCTGATATAATTGGCTTGCGCTTGGTTGACCACTTGAATCGCTGACACATCACCCACATCAGCAAAGTAAGAAGTCATTGAGAAATCGGATGTACCGATTGGGGTTTTGACATAATTAATAGTGGCATTATGTTCTGCCTGAATTAATTGAGCCACTCGCGGGTTAGCTGCTACAAAAGTTTTATCAGCATTTTGGATAGTACGCACTTCCACTTTGGTATTGTTTTTATTGACGACCCATTTTTTACCATCAAAGGTTAAATTCAATTTGATGACGCCTAACCCTTTACCCCAAAAGCTTGGCATGACCGCAGGGACATTGTTTAACAAGCCATTAACTTTATCAATGCCTGCTTGGTCTAGGCGGGTGTCTTTGCTATTAGCATCAGGAAACACTTGGTGTGTGTGTCCCATCAAAATCGCATCAATACCTGCCACTTGCGATAGATGCCAACTGGCGTTTTCCATCGTTGGGCTGTATGGGGATGTATCAATACCACTATGCGACAAGGCGACAATGACATCTGCACCTTCAGTTTTCATTTGTGGCACGTATTTTTCTGCCATTTCTTTTGCACCGGCGGTGGTGACTTTGCCGTCTAGCCATTTTTTGTCCCATTGCATAATACCGGGTGTGGTAAATCCAATGATACCAATTTTTAGCGGTACGGTAACCGTCTTACCATCTGGTGTGGTTGCCGTAAAGGTTTTGGTAATGATTTTATAAGGCTTAAACAGTGGCTGATTATTGCGAGAACTAATGACATTGGATAAAACCAAGGGGAAGTTAGGTCCTTTACAAGCACTGGCACTTGCGGTTATGCCATCAACATTAAACTGACTGCCTGTAATTTGATTAAGATAGTTCAACCCATAGTTGAATTCATGGTTACCAATCGTACCTGCATCATACTTTAGGTCATTCATAACCTTATAAATGCCCAGTGTTTCGTCGCATTCGACAGGGTTCACCGTTGCTTGATAGTCACCTAAAGCACTACCTTGAATGGTATCACCGTTATCCAGCAAGATATTATTGGTAGATTCGCTACGAGCGTTATCGATAAGCGTTGCAGTTCGCTCAAGCCCCAAACTTTTGTCTTCTGTCAACTTATAATAATCATAACTCATGACATTATTATGCAAATCTGACGTTTCAAGAATAGTAAAGTTAAGGTTGGTATTGGTAGCGATTTGCTGTGGTTTAGGGTCATTACTATGATTATCATTGTTATTACAAGCAACAAGTGACATGCTTGCTACAATCATGGATGTGGTGAGGCAAATGCGCTTGATTTGCGTATTCTTATAATGATGGTTTTTATAATGATGTGTTTTATAGTTCATGATCGCTCACTAAATTAGGCTCAAATAAGAGCGTTGATAAATTTGTGAAATATCATAGAAAGGTTGCGTGACAAAATGATGAATAGTGAGTGGTTAATAAAATTCGCCGCCCACTGCCTAATCTCAAGCGACCCTGCAAACAACCAATTGTTACGACCAAACACCCAAAGACGCATCTGATTGTCTGCCCAATTCCGAGGTAACCCTTAGCTTGCTCGCCAATACACTTTTAGTACGCTATTATCCCGACTTAACTGTAATAACTCATCCAATAGCGAACGCAGTTTTTTCGTTGTTGTCGCTTCAAGCCCACCCCAAATGTGGTCAATTTTGTGAGGATGTTGTTGTAAAAAATCTTGTAGAGTCGTAAAAATCTGCGTATGGGGCAGTTGGTTATCATTCGCCACAATTGGTAATACCGTTGCGGGATACTGGGCTAAAACGTCTTCTAAATAAGCCAAATCTTGCTGGCTTTGCAAAAAGGTAAGTACAATCGGCGGTGTTGTCTGCTCGGTCATTTGCCACCGTTCTAACAGTCTGGCTACGGTCGGCAGTGAGGTTTCATCAGCGATTAATAGACTTTGTCCCTGTGGCTGATTGAAAGTGAGATGGTCGATTTTTTCGGGGAATTCTCGCTCACTGGTAAAAACGTCGCCTGTTTTTAACGATTTTACCCAGGTTTCGCCAAGACTGATTTCGCCGTTTTTTTCTCCATGACAATAGATATCTATCCAAGCAAGGTTTTGCGTTTCACCGTTTGCATTCACGGTTTGCCATGCCTTACGAAGCGTATAATAGCGGTAGGGGCGGGGGTGTTTTTTTAGGTCAGTGTCGGGCAGTTTGACATCAAACAAAAATGCATAACCTGCTGGTAAATCGGATAAATCGCTATCGGTTTGCACTGTCAAACGATACATATGGTGACTGACCGCTTCAACGGTTTGCAGACAAAATTGACGCTGTTTGATGTCAATGGTTTTTTTACCTTGTTTGCGGTCACTGCGCTGCAATAAGGCGACATATTGGTCGTTAAATTTTTCAAGGGTTTGGGTCGGCTCATTAAATGCCAAAAGCTGATTGTCTAAGTGCGGCTCGTTTTGCGCAAACTGCAAATCCAAGAGTAAGCCTTGTTGATAGATTTGGCGTAAGGTCACATTTTGCAAGGTTTTTTGCTGAACCTTGGTTAAGTTTAGCAAGCCTAACGCCATGTGTTTCATATCATCGCTGTGGTCTTCGTTGATGTGATCGATGATATCGGCAATTTCGGGGTCATCAAATAAAGTCAGATTTTCTGGGTGCATAGAATGTAATTTTTGTTAAAGGGCGATAAGGAAAGGACTTGGGGTAACAAGTCCTTTGTTTAAATTTATGAACCTGATTAAAACTTCGCGGTTAAGCTAACACTGGCTTGTCGCTCTGCGCCCATCCAGCAATTATTGCGGTCATAACAACTACCCACGTAGGTTTTGTCAAATAAGTTACTGACAGTCAAGCCCACATCAAACGTGGGGTTGATTTGATAACTACCAGCCAAATCCACCAAGGTGACGCTTGATAAAGTATCTGAGTTCTCCCTATCAATTTGCATCCCAGCGATATGTCGTACACCCACTTGCACCGCGGTTTTGGCGTTGGGTTTCATACTTGCCCACAGTGTGGCGTTGTGCTTGGCAATTTGTTGCGGGGTATTGCCGACCAGTTGCGGATTAAACTCATCCTTGGTGATTTCGGCATCGACATAACCATAGCCGACACCCACATTGAGCCAATCATTGAAACGATGATCGGCAGAAATTTCAAAACCTTTTGACGTGGTTTCACCTGTTTGGGTTTGTTTGGTCCAGTCGATGGCAGTGACCTTGTCATTTTTGCGCGTGATATCGTAGGCAGACAGCGTGGCTTTGGTGGCTTTATCTGGCGAGTTGTATTTTATGCCGACTTCAACTTGGTTGGCGGTGGTGGGCTTAAATGCTTCACCTGTAATATAGTTGACGCCTAACACGGGTTGAAATGACTGAGCGTAGCTGACATAGGGGGCAAACCCATTGTCAAGTTGATACAGGGCTGACAATCGCCCGGATGTTTGGTTGGCTTCGTTGACGGTGGTTTTTGCATTGCTACCTGTGGCAGTGGTTTTGGTGGTGCTTTTATAATCATCATGGCGCAACCCTGCGACCACAGTAAGCTTGTTCCATTGCATTTCATCTTGTAGATAAACGCCGAATTGACTTTGCTCAATATCATCAGTTTGTTGATAGCCTGTCAAACTAAGGGTAGTTTTGCTAAATAGATCATAATCAGGATCGCTTAAATCGATGATGGGTATGCCATTGTACATGGCGTCTGCGTACTTAGCGGTGCTGTCGGTTTTTTGATAGTCCACACCCAATAATAAATTATGCGAGGTATTATCGGTAATCAGGCTATAAGCCAATTGGTTATCGGTTGCCCAGTTGGTCATTTTTTCATCGGTCGTGTAGGCGGTGCGTATAAGCTTGCTGTCTGAACCTTCGCTAAAGCCTTGATGGTAGGTGTTTTTTTGTTGGGCATCGGCATCGGTGTAACGCAAGGTATGTTTAAAGGTCAACAAATCATTGATTTTCCAGTTGATGGTCTCGCTTGGCATAAAGACTTTTTTACTAAAATCATTCCATTTATCGCCGGCGTAGGCATCCGCGTCTAACTTACCATAACTGGCTTTATACACTGTGCCAACGCTTGGTAGTGGGGTAGAAGGGACTTGATGAGGGTCATCTTGATAATACAAATTGGCAAGCACCGAGATATTTTTGCTCGGTTTGTATTCGATAGAGGGATTAATTAGCACCCGTTTTTCTTCAGTCGTTTGCATTTGTCCGTCTTTTTCACGGGCTAATGCCACCATGCGATAATTGGTGGTATCGTTAATAGGACCTGTGCTATCAATGGCGATTTCTTTAAGATTATTGGTGCCCGCCCGTAGTCTGATTTCTTTTTCGGAGGTACTTTTTGGAGTTTTGGCGATTTGATTGACCATGCCGCCCGGCTCATTATAGCCGTACAGCGACGAAGCAGGTCCCTTGAGTACTTCCACGGCTTCGGTGGCATAGGCATCCACTTGGGGCATTAAATTCCAAGTTCCATCATACGGTAGCCGCATCCCGTCATAAAAGTTGGAATAATTCTTAAAACCACGCAGGGTGTATTCATCAAAAATGCCAACCGTCCCACGACTTTCGCTACTGACACCTGGCTCATAACGCAGCGCACTCGCCACACTGTCTGCTTGGCGTTGCTGCAATGTCTCCTGCTCGATACGAGAATAACTCATGGGGGTTTTTTCGGGGTCGAGGGCGGTCTTGGTAGCGGTGGTGCGGTAAGCATCACTACGAATGACCAAGGTATCTAATGTGGTTTCAGGTGCTTCTTCGCTATTGGCTGCAACGTCTGCCAGCACTTGACTGGTAAAAACATGGCTAATACCCACCGCTAAACTAGCCCGTATTGCTACGGATAAAAAAGATAAACGCATAAGTGACCCCGTCACAATAAATAATTACAGAAATTTACAGTATGGTAAAATTAATGAAAATAATAACAATAATTATTCTCATTTGCAATTATATTTAATCCGCTTTAACTAGGTTTTAGGGGAGTTCATATAAATTCTTAATGCTCACCAATCACTGTAATGGCATCTATACTGGCTTTTTCGCGTTGCAACCCGGTCAGCTCGCTGAGTTCGCCATTTTTCATCATCAACAATCTATCCGCCTTTTCAAAATAGCTGTCATCATGACTAATAATAAACAGCGTTTTGCCCATTTTTTGCAACATGGGAATAATATGGTGATAAAACACACGGCGATAGGCAGGGTCTTGGTCGGCAGCCCATTCATCAAGCAGTAAAATAGACTTTTCTTCGGCGACAGCAAGCAGCATGGCAAGGCGTTTGCGCTGCCCCTGCGAAAGCTCGGTGGCGCTCAGTTGGTTATCGCTGACGCTGACTTTTTCTTTGATGGCTAAGATATCAAGCCAATTGTCAATTAACTCAGCATTTGGTTCATTTTGCGCGCTTCCCATCACCGTTTTAAACAGATAAAAATCGCTATAAATTGCTGAAAATAACTGGCGATAATGGGGGTAATGTTCTGAGACGACAGGCTGATTATCGATAAAAATACCGGCATTTTCCGCAAATTTGGGCTGATATAACCCTGTAATGAGCTTTGCAAGTGTAGATTTTCCGCTACCATTGGCGCCAATTAAGAACACCACTTCGCCCCGTTTTAACGTAAAGTTGATATGTTTTAAGCCAAAATTTGCGCTATTGTCATAGTGATAATTTATATTTTTAAAAGTAATGACTTGCCAATTTGGGGTTAAAATTTGGGTATCAAAATCGGGGCTATAGTCGGCAAGCTGTAATGATTGTATTTTTTCCAAGGCAACTTTAGCCGTTTGCACGGTGGGAAATGCCCCAATCGCCATCAGTAAAGGCGACTGGATAAATAATACGGTGAGGGCAAACGTAGTAGCGGTGGCGGTATCTACCCAATGATAAATATTTGCTAGGGCATAAATCACCCCAATTACGGCAAACATCATAATATTTGACCAGCTTACGGCTGATAAATGAAAAGTATCGGCTTTGACAATATGGTTAAAATAGTCGCTTGCATGGCGTTGATACTCATTGGTAAATAGACGTTTGGCACGTTCACGATTTAAGGCAAGTTCTTTTCTTCCATCAATCACCGCTTGATAATCTTGATACAGTGCATCATTGATTTCTCGTAATGTGGCTAAATGGGCATATACATGACCCACGAGTTTACTGCTGATAAAAATGGTCAGCGTAATACACCCCATGACCACAAGCAGCATTGGCAGAGATAAAAACCCCAAATAAACCGCAGTCGCTGTGCAGATAATCACCCCTTGCACCAGCTCAGGCAAGCGTACAAACGCCACAGTAATCGACTGTACATCGGTAGTTAAGCTGGCTAACAGCTTGGCACTACCGATTTTTTCAATTTGGGCGATTGCAGTGTCTAAGATACGTTTTATCAGTTGCGAACGTAATTCAAACACAAAGCGATGCCCTAACTTAGTCAAGGCAAGCTGTGAAGTAAACGTTGTCGCTAATAAACCCATAATCGCTACCAAAAATACCGCTAATATCTGCCAACTGCCTAAGAGGGGATTATCAGTGCCGACTGCTGCGATTAAAAAACGGTTAATAAAGGCGATAATAGCGACATTCACCAAGGCATTAAGCAGATTGAGCAAGATGACTTTGATAAAGGCAATACGGTGCTGTTGCCAGATGAGGGTCATAAGGGGCATGGTAGTAGGGAACATGTATTTCCTGTTTAGCTTTTATTTTTTAGGCAGTCTCAAATAAAAATCGGACAAAGCAAGCTTTATCCGATGGCAAACGTTAACAGTGGGTAAAATTAAAAATCAAAGGTCGCTGACAGCTTCAATGTGCGTGGCTCACCTAAGGTAAGATAGCCTGCACCGTTGTCACCTGCGGTATTTTCATAACCGCCCACCGATGACCAGTAGTCTTTATCGGTGACGTTAGCAATCACCCCTTTGAGCGTAACTGCTTTACCGGCGAGTTGGATTTTATATCTCGCGCCCAAATCCACAGTGGTGTAGCCATCGACTGTTAGGGTGTTGGCATCATTGGCGTAACGTTTGCCGGTATGGATGACATCGCCTGTTAAGGTTAAGCCGTCTACTTGGGGTAAGGAGATTGCAAGAATTTTTGTGTAAACCTAAAAATAGAACCAAATTAGCGGTTAGA
>NZ_DAMBOA010000037.1:0-7712 GCF_032064105.1 Moraxella sp. CTOTU49097
TACTCATTATACAAACAAATAAGGTAAAAAACTGTAATCAGCGTTATTAAAAAGTTAATTATTTTAATCAGTATTTTAAATCATTATATAATTAATGATTTATTTTATATGATTAAATGTGGTGATAACAGTCCGTCAATTGTTAAAAATTGACAAAATCAGTTATGATAGGGCAGATTTTTTAGATTTTACTCAACAAATTTGATAAGGAAAACCTCATGCCATCTTTTGACGTGGTTTCAGAATTACAGTTATTTGAAGTTAAACATGCGGTACAAAATACCGAGAAAGAAATCGCCACCCGTTTTGATTTTAAGGGTAGTGACATTAAAGTCGAACTCAATGAGAAAGACAAAAAAATCACCATCACCGCAGACAATGAGTTGCAGATGGAAAACGTATATGCCATGCTTGAGAAAAACATGATAAAGCGTGGGGTGGATTTGCAGTCGCTCGACCCACAGGATAATCAAGGCTCGGGCAAACAAATGAAAAAGGTGGTCAATCTCAAAGATGGACTTGATGGCGATACCGCCAAAAAAATCAGCAAGGCATTAAAAGAGTCGGATTTGAAAGTATCGGCAGCGATTCAAGGCGATAAAGTACGGGTCAATGATAAGAAAAAAGATACGCTACAGCAAGCGATGGCGTTTTTGAAAGAAAAGCAATTTGGCGTGCCACTGCAATTTAATAATTTTAAAGACTAATGCAAAAATTATTACAAAACAATTAGCATAAAAAAAAGCCCTCGTCTGAAACAGGGCTTTTATTTTTACAGGTTGCTATTAAAGACTTTCTTTTGTACTCGGCAATCTATCAAGTGCACGTTCATCATATTCCACTGCCATCCGCAGCGCACGAGCAAATGCCTTAAACGTACTTTCAATTTGGTGATGGCTGTTTTTGCCTTTCAAGTTATCCAAATGGATAGTTATCATGGCATGATTAACAAAGCCATAGAAAAATTCACTGAACAAATCCACATCAAACCCACCAATCATCGCACGGGTAAACGGGATATCCATGTGCAGTCCAGGGCGACCTGAAATATCCACTACCGCACGGGAGAGGCTTTCATCAAGTGGGGCATAAAAATGTCCATAACGCACGATGCCTTTTTTGTCGCCAATCGCTTGTTTGAAGGCTTGACCTAGCGTGATACCAACATCTTCGACACTATGATGGTCGTCAATGTGGGTGTCACCGTTACAGGTAATATCCATATCAATTAAGCCATGACGTTTGATTTGGTCAAGCATATGGTCAAGAAATGGCACACCCGTGTCAATGTTGCCTTGACCGGTACCATCAAGGTTGATAGACACGGTGATTTGGGTTTCGGCAGTATTTCGTGTGACGGTGGCGATACGCGATGGGCGAGTGGTCATGGTTTTCCCTTACAGTTAAAAATCACAATCTTTTATGTTCAGCATCTTTTTCACGCTGTTTGACAACTTTACGCACTTTATCACGCGCACGGTCTTGTTTGAGCTTAGATAAATAATCCACAAAAACTTTACCATTTAAGTGGTCAATTTCATGTTGGATACATACGGCAAGTAGGCCTTGTGCTTCTTCAACAAACGGGTTGCCCTGCGCGTTGAGTGCCTCAATTCTGACATGTTTGGGTCTATCGACTTTGTCATAATATTCTGGCACAGACAAACACCCTTCTTCGTAGCTATATAATTCATCGGCTAATGGGGTGATAACAGGGTTGATAAACACCCGAGGCTGGCTGCCATCTTCGGATAAGTCCATCACCACCAATTGAATATGCTCATCCACTTGTGTCGCCGCCAGACCAATACCTTTGGCGGCATACATGGTTTCAAACATATCATCAATCAAGGTTTTTAGGTCATCATCAAAGTGGGTGACAGGCTTGGCAAGGGTACGAAGCCTCGGATCTGGGTAATTTAAAATGGTACGTAAAGTCATAATCGGTCAACTGTTAATATTGCAAAGTTATCTAAAAAAATTGGCATAGGGTAACGCAAACGCTAAAGTTTGGCTACTATAACTTATATATAGGTGCAAACCAATCGCTTCACAATAGCAAATAATTAATGATAATGATTGAGTGATTAAAATCCACCAAAACCAAATCATTTAAAAAAACGATTTAAAGAGAAAATTTATGAAGCCCCAATTATTTTATGCTATGCTAACCAAAATTTACATAGTGCAAATTATGGGTGATTTTGCGACACATAACACAACATTTGGCTATGATGTTTATAAGTGATGGTAAAGCGTATGCCATTTAAAGCGTTAAGCGGTTAATCTTGAGTATTGGGCTATGACGAACTATAACACCACGACAATGAAAAAATTATCCTTCGCTTTGTTGGCAACCCTAGGTATGACAGTGACTTCGCTAGCCGCTGCTAACAACCCGCCGCCTCGCATCAAAGCCGATGCTCCTAACCGTTATGTGGTAAAAAAAGGTGATACGCTTTGGGATATCTCCGGTAAATTCTTAGAAAGTCCGTGGCGCTGGAAAGAAATTTGGGCGACCAATAAACAGATTCGTAATCCGCATCTGATTTATCCAAAAGATGTGATTATCTTATGTGTGATTAAAGGGCAAAAATTGGTCGGTGTAGATACAGGGGAAGGCTGTGCAGGCATTGAAAAAGCCATGAGCGCGCCAGTCACCACAACCACGGTGGTGAGTGCCGCCGGTAGTATTACTGCGATTCCTTTGACTGCCATTGAAACATGGCTTGAGCGCAATATCATCGTATCGCCTGATGACTTTAAAACTACCCCCTATGTGCTTGCTTCAAAAGATAAAAACATTATCACAGGTGTCGGTAACAAAATCTATGCCAAAGGCGTGCCACTCATTGTGGGACAACGCTATGGCGTGTATCGTGAGGGCGAACCGTATATTGACCCAACCACCCGTAAAGTCATCGGTCTTGAAGTCACCCAAGTTGCCGCAGGTATCGTCACTAGCGTAGCATCAAACGGTGTTTCTAGTATCGAGCTTAAAAAATCGTATGGTCAAGAAGTGCGCGAAGGTGACCGTGTATTTGTCGAAGTCGGTCAGTATTTGCCACCCGCGTTTTATCCAAAACCTGCCAGCGTTACCCGTGGCGGTCGCGTGATTCGCATTTTAAATTCCATTAGTAGTGCGGGTCGAGATGGGGTGATTGCCATTAATTTGGGTACTAGCCAAGGCGCTGAGCCAGGCGATGTGTTGACGGTTTATCAAAAAGGCGCTTTAGTCTTGGACGACTATTCACGCGTGAAAGGTGGGGCAGTACGGTTGCCAAGCGAGCAAATCGGTCATGTGATGGTATTTAAAGCATTTAACGATATTAGCTACGCTTATGTACTCGATGCTGAATCAGCAATTCATGAGCAAGATTTTTTATTGCCTGCGGTTGGCAACTAACGCTTTCGCTTACCTTTGCTTGCTTGCCCTTGCTTATGCTTGATGGGTAAGCGATTGTTCAAAAGCCAGTCACCTTGACTGGCTTTGCTGTCTTTAAAGTTTTTATCATGAGAAAAATTTATAATAGTAAACATTCATAAGCCCTATACATGCCTAAGGAATATACGTGATGCAGGACTATCAGCCTAACTTAAACCCCGCACAGCAGGCTGCTTTATTGTTATGGCATTTAGTGAACTTATCGGTGCCGGTTTATAATAAGCTTGTAGCGCGTTTTGGTAGCGCTGAACAAGCGATTCAAGTTAAGCTAGCAGACTGGCAAGCACTGGGCTTGCATGATAATCACTACAAACGCTTTGCTGAGTTTATCAGCGCCAGTCGAACCAGCCAATTTTTGCATGATACGCTATTAGAACTATCACAAGGGCAGTATGGTGTGGTGTTTGATAATGACCCTTTATATCCGACTCAGTTAAAAAACATCTATGACCCACCCCCTTTGCTATTGTATCAAGGTAACTTATCTGCCTTAAGCCAACCACAATTGGCGATTGTTGGAAGTCGTAAACCTAGCCCACATGCCGAAAAAATTGCTTTTGATATGGCGCAATATTTGGCGCACGAAGGCTTATGGATCACCAGTGGCATGGCGGAAGGAATTGACAAACAAGCACATTTAGGTGCGTTAAGTCTACAAATGACTGGCACACAAGGTGGTACTATTGCGGTACTGGGCAATGGTATTAAACATTGTTATCCAAAAAATCATGCCAGCCTTAAAGCCCATATTATTGCGTCAGGTGGCTGCGTCATTAGTGAATTATTGCCTGATATGCCGAGCAATCGCTACCATTTTCCAAGGCGCAATCGTCTCGTCGCTGGGCTAAGTTTGGCAACTTTGGTTGTTGAAGCTGCTGCCAAAAGCGGCTCGCTCATCACGGCCAGAGAAGCCAATGAGCAAGGCAAACAAGTCTTTGCTATTCCTAGTCATATTGAAAACCTCAACGCCAAAGGTTGCCACCAATTGATTCGTGAGGGTGCGACCTTGGTCGATCATCCATCACAAATTTTGGAAGATTTATCAATTTTTAAATCGCCGCTTGTCAAAGCCACTGAGGTTGAACCAGCGCCAATAGTTGTACAGTCTGTCAGCAGTAGCCCTCAATTACCGTCCGAATCAGCATCAAACACCTATCCGCACCAAGCGCCATTGGCGATGGAGGTGCCGCCGCATTTGCAGACCCTACTTAATCAACTCGATTGGGTCGGGCAAGATTTAGACAGCTTGGTCGATAAGACCCGCACCGATATTGCCACACTCATGGGCTGGCTGATTGAGCTTGAGCTCATGGGACTGGTGATGCAGCGCGGCGGTCTATATATGCGCTGCCGCCCTTAATTTTGATAAGCGATAAGCAACAAGACTACCAAATAATCGAGGTATATAATGCAATTTAATGACACCCAGCTCGATGCAGTTCAGCAATTTTTACAAGCCGGCAATCTGCTCGCTTATCCAACCGAAGCGGTGTGGGGAATTGGCTGTGACCCATTTAACGAAACCGCAGTCAAACAGATTTTAGCGATTAAACAACGTCCAATCGAAAAAGGCATGATTGTTATCACAGGCGATATCGCCCATATTCAGCCATTTTTACAGCCGTTACCCCAACAGGTAGTTGATAGCATTGCGGCAAGTTGGCAGTCTAGCGATGCACAAGCCACCACTTGGTTATTACCGATTCCTGCAACATTGCAAGACAAAATCCCCGACTGGGTCACAGGTGGACGAGATAGCTTAGCCATACGAGTGATTAGCCATCCGATGATTGCCGAACTATGCAATCACATTGCTCAAGCAGACAACAATAACCCATTTGGATTTTTAGTATCCACAAGTTGTAACCTATCGGGTTTAACGCCTGCTACTGATTTCGCAGCTGCTTATCATTACTTCGGTGATGCCATCGGTTATTTACTCGGCGATACCCTTGGATTTGTTCGACCTAGCCAGATTTTTGATGCGCTAACCCAACAACAAGTACGCGCTTAATACCTTGTTTTTAGCAATTTTTATCTTCTCATGTCATAAATACGCAAATTTAGTGTGGATTTCATAGGAAAAACGCCATTTTGACCCGCAAATAATGCGACTCACTCTTGAAATCAAAGAGATTCACCATTATCAAAGCCAATAGCTTTAACCGTTTTAACGTGTAACCGTTACCTTGGTGACGGTTACTTTGATAATAGGAGTGATGATTGATGAATTCAGCTGATAATAACCAAAATACGCAACCGCATAACCAAACTGACGCCGTCTCGACGGAGTTAAAAGATGCCATGGAACAGTTTGAGCCAAGTAACGAGCAAAAAACCATTCCTAGCGACATCAATTTGAGCACCTACGAGCAGCGTATTGCCGAGCTTGAAGGTCAAGTGAAAGAAGCCAAAGAAGCTCATGCCCGTGCCAATGCTGAAGCCTACAATGCACGCAACCGCATGGAGCAAGAAACAGAAAAAACCAAAAAATTTGCTTTAGAAAAATTTGCCAAAGACCTATTAGACACTGTTGATAATCTTGAACGTGCGATTGAAAATAGCCAATCCGACAATGATCCTGTGCTTGAAGGCGTCAAACTTACCCACAAATCGCTGATTGCGGTGTTAGAACGATACGGCGTTAAAGTGGTCAATCCACAAGGCGAAACATTTAATGCTGACCTGCATGAAGCCGTAGGTATTGACCCAGAAGCGAGCGCCAACCAAGTCGGTCAAGTACTACAAAAAGGTTATACGCTACACGAGCGTTTATTGCGTCCAGCCATGGTTCGCGTAGGTAGCTAGTAAGCAAGCAGTAAACAACGGATTGACCGATTGGTAACGAGTGTAGCAAAAAACTTTTGCTAACTACTTGAAAAAAACCCTCGGTAAACCGATATAAAAATACAAGACAATATGGTGCTCATCACCACTTACCATCAAAATAAAAATTGGAGAATTTAATTATGGCTAAAATTATTGGTATTGACTTAGGTACAACCAACTCATGTGTTGCAGTGATGGAAGGTGACAAAGTTAAAGTCATCGACAATGCTGAAGGCGCACGTACCACCCCATCAATCGTTGCTTATAAAGATGACGGCGAAATCTTAGTGGGTCAATCAGCCAAACGCCAAGCGGTAACCAACCCACAAAATACCTTATTTGCTATCAAGCGTTTGATTGGTCGCAAGTTTGAAGACAAAGTCGTGCAAAAAGATATTGGTATGGTGCCATACAAAATTGTCAAAGCTGACAATGGCGATGCTTGGGTTGACATCAACGGTAAAAAATTAGCACCACCTCAAATCTCTGCGGAAGTTTTGAAAAAAATGAAAAAAACTGCAGAAGATTATTTGGGTGAAAGTGTCACTGAAGCGGTAGTAACGGTACCTGCTTACTTTAATGACAGCCAACGTCAAGCCACTAAAGACGCCGGTAAAATCGCAGGTCTTGATGTCAAACGTATCATCAACGAACCTACAGCGGCAGCCTTAGCTTACGGTATGGACAAAAAAGGCGGTGCAGACCGTAAGATTGCGGTTTATGACTTAGGTGGTGGTACTTTTGATATTTCAATCATCGAAATCGCAAACGTTGATGGCGAGCAACAATTTGAAGTGCTTTCAACCAATGGTGATACCTTCTTAGGCGGTGAAGACTTTGACTTGACCTTAATCGACTACTTGGTTGAAGAATTCAAAAAAGAAAACAGTGTGAATTTAAAGGGTGACCCACTGGCAATGCAACGCCTAAAAGAAGCGGCAGAGAAAGCGAAAATCGAACTTTCAAGCTCACAGAGCACCGATATTAACTTACCGTATATCACTGCCGATGCCACAGGTCCAAAACACTTAGTGGTAAATGTAACCCGTGCCAAGTTAGAAAGCTTAACTGAAGCGCTAGTCAACCGTACCATTGAGCCTTGTAAAGTCGCACTGAGCGACGCAGGCTTAAAAGCGTCTGATATTGATGACGTTATCTTGGTAGGTGGTCAAAGCCGTATGCCACTGGTACAACAACGTGTTCAAGAATTCTTTGGCAAAGAGCCACGTAAAGATGTGAACCCTGATGAAGCCGTAGCGATGGGTGCAGCGATTCAAGGTGCGGTATTATCGGGCGACAAAACTGACGTACTACTGCTTGACGTAACCCCGTTAACCCTAGGTATCGAAACCATGGGCGGTGTGTTGACACCAATCATTGAGAAAAACACCATGATTCCAACCAAGAAATCACAAGTGTTCTCTACAGCGGATGACAA
>NZ_DAMBOA010000038.1:0-6294 GCF_032064105.1 Moraxella sp. CTOTU49097
GCTTGTTTTAACTGATCCACAATCAGTTGGCAAGATTGGGTATATTGCCCCATAATAATTGGCTTGCCGACAATGGCTGCTTCTATCGGATTATGCCCACCTATATTAACCAAAGACCCACCGACAATGGCAATGTCTGAAAGAGCATACCACACGCCAAGCTCACCCATACTATCTGCCAAATAAACGCTCTGGTTTTTGGCAGGTTCGCCATCTTGACTACGCCGAATCACCGGCAAATTTTTTGAATCAATCAATTTGGCGACATCATCAAACCGCTCAGGATGACGTGGTACGATAATGAGCAGCGGATGACGGTTGGCATACTGGGATTTCACGGTTAAAAAACTGTCTAAAATTGCTAATTCTTCGCCTTCATGGGTGCTGGCTGCCAAAATCACGGCGCGATCTGACAAGTTCCAACTTTGTTTTAACTTTTCGGCACGGCTTAGCATCAACGGGTTGGTTTTACTAGACCATTTAAGCGAGCTGGCAATGCGGATTTTGTCACTGGTAGCGCCCAATTGGCGAAAGCGTTTGGCAGAATCGCTGTCTTGGGCGATGATAAGGTTTAAGTTCTCCATCATACTTTGGCTCAGCTTGGCAGCTTTTTGATATCCCTTAAAGGATTTTTCTGACAAGCGACCATTGACCAAAATCGTGGCAATTTGACGCTTGTTCAATTCAGCAAGCGTGGTGCCCCACAATTCAGTCTCGATAAATAACGCGGCGATGGGTTGGACATGGGTCAAAAATTTATCAATCACCGCTTTGCTATCGACCGGTACAAAACTATGGTACACCTTGCCGGCTGCTATCTCCGGCGCAAACAGCTGCTCAACACGGTTATAGCCTGTATGGGTGGTATTGGTCACCCAAAGCGCATAGTCTTGCGCGAGCAAATCTCTTAAAATCGGTTCGGCGGTATTGGTTTCACCGAGGGACACCGCATGACACCAAATTATCGGCTGGCGGGTGTGAATCTCAGGAAACACTTGACCGAAGCGTTGCTGCTTTTCATTAGGCAAGGTGGTTTTGCTCGCAAGTTTTAGTTGGTATAGTGGCTTTAACAGTGACATGGCGAGACGATAGTATAACGGTGTGGCTTGCATAACGACTCTTGAAACAACTTAATAAAAAAATGCCGTTATTGTAAAAAACGAGGGCTAAAATAGCAATAAAAAAACCCTACCTTGTAAGTAGGGTTTTTGAACTTAGAGGTTCGCGAAATTCAAGGCGAACAATTAGGCTTGTTCTGTCCAGCGTTTTTGTGATTCTTTAATCACCGCTTTGGCTTCCTCGATGTCGCCCCAGCTTTCAACTTTGGTTGTGCCCGCTTTTTTCAAATCTTTATAGTGATTGAAATGGAACTCGATTTGCTTAATCAATTGCTGTGGTAAATCTGCTAGGGTATTGATAGCGTTACCGTTGTTGCGGTCATCGGCAGGTACTACAACCACTTTATCATCCACTTCACCATCATCCACGAATTTCATCACGCCAATGACTTTGGCTTCGATAAAGATGCCTGTTGGTAGCGGGGTGTCAGTGATGATCAGTGCGTCTAATTCGTCACCATCTTCATCAAGGGTTTGTGGGATAAAACCATAGTTGGTTGGTTTGGCAAATAATTGTGGCTCTACGCGGTCAAGTTGCATCACGCCAAGTTTACGGTTCCATTCGATTTTGTTGTTTGAACCCGCTGGAATCTCGATAACCACGTTAATCACGCCGCCATCAACATCACCCGCATCAAGAATTTGGTTAAAATCTGCCATGAGTTTTTCCTTTTTGTTAGTAAAGTTGCTTACAAAACTGCTTGTAAAAAAGTAGCCTAAAAGTGGGTTGATTATAGCAAAGTCTGTTGGCTTTCTCTATTTATTCCCATCGCAACTTGTAGGAAATTATGAATATACATAGGCAAATTTGGAATTAAAAAATTGGTTATTTAACATTCTGTGTCAATTTTAAGCAACTTATTTTTCAATAAACTTGGCTTTGTCTTTAAACATACATTCGTCATACACTGGGCATTTGCCACATTCGGGACTTCTAGCTTTACAGGTGTAACGCCCATGCAAAATCAAATAATGGTGCGCGTCCAATATATAGTCCTGTGGTATTCGCGCGATGAGTTTATCTTCCACTTCTCGCACGTTTTTACCCGTTGCCAAGCCTGTGCGATTGCCGACACGAAAAATATGGGTATCCACAGCCATAGTAGGCTGCCCAAAGGCGGTGTTGAGCACCACATTGGCAGTTTTTCGCCCTACCCCCGCTAGGCTTTCAAGCTCTTGGCGGGTTTGCGGCACTTCGCTAGCAAATTTATTCACCAAGTCTTGACAGCATTTCATCACATTTTTGGCTTTGCTATTGTATAGCCCAATGGTTTTGATATAGCTTTTTAGCCCTGCTTCACCCAAATCCAAAATTGCTTGCGGGGTATTGGCGACGGCATACAGTTTACGGGTAGCCAGATTGACACTGACATCGGTGGCTTGTGCCGACAGTATGACTGCGATCAACAATTCAAAGTTGCTTTGATATTCCAGTTCCGTCTCTGGTTTTTCAATGGCTGCGGCTAGTTTTTGGAAAAACGGCAACACGTTGTTATTGGGCATGCGCCGTGATGGCGGCGTCTCTGCGGTTTTGGGCACTTGGATTTTTGGTTTGATGTTGGCAACCATTATGCACTCTTTAGGTTATGGCAGTGTCGCAAGTTGCTGCTGCAAGGCTTGTACCAAGGCTTGTTTGTTGTCATCAGCGCGTACGGCAAGTTGTTTTTCTAATTTTTTGATTTGGGTGCGTAGTTTTGCCGCTTCGATGGCGTTTTTAGCTGCTGCTTCATCGATATCGACTTTGATATCATTGAGTTTGGCTTGTACCATACTGACCACAGGTTTGGCATTGGTGTTGTCATTGACTTGGCGTTCGATACGATCAAGGTGGGCGTAATAGCGCGCGCGTAATCCGTCTTGCTCGGTTTGTCTTGTCGCGTCATCCATCAACCGTGTGAAGGGCACCAGCTCGATGCAGTCCACTGGACAGGGGGGCAAACACAGCTCACAACCTGTGCATAGGTCGGTAAAAATGGTGTGCATACGTTTGCCTGAGCCAATAATGGCATCGACAGGACACGCAGGAATACATTTGGTACAGCCAATGCAATCTTCTTCTCGAATGATGGCTCGCATTTCCATCGGACGATTGGTAGCGGGATCCGTTTGCCACTTTGAGGCTTCAGCTGTCAGCGGGATACGCCCAAGCAGTTTGCCGATTCGGTCGGTGACTGATTGTCCACCAGGCACGCATTGGTTATGCGATTCACCCAGTGTGACAATTGAGGTGGCATACGGCAGACAGCCTTCAGGATGACCGCATAGCCCGCATTGGGTTTGCGGCAGGACTTGGTCGATTTGTTGTATTAATCGTTGATGCTCGATACTTAGGCTATTTAAGTTTAACGTATTAAATAGATTAGGTACCTTGAAAACAGGTTGGCTATCAGACATGGCTCAATTTTTATTCACTATAATCATCAGTGTATATTTTACCATAGCTCATGCCTATTTCGCTTATAACCTATCAAGACAAATCATCAAAACAAATCACTTAATCAATCTGTTTAAGATTGGTAATGCTGTTTGACCCATTCGATCAGTTGGTAAGCAATCGTGCCTTTTGGCGGGATGATAGGGCCGTTTTCATCTAAGCTATCTACATCAAAAAATTGGGCATCCATCAGCTCATTGTTATCTATGGTGATATCGCCACTTTGGTAATCTGCAATAAAGCCTACCATTAAATTGCTGGGAAAAGGCCACGGTTGGCTGCCAAAATAGCGCAAATTGCTGACAGATAACCCCACCTCTTCCATCACTTCACGATGCACGCATTGCTCTAAGCTCTCACCGACTTCCACAAAACCTGCCAGCACGGTATACATTTTGCTATCGGTCGCCCGTAGATGATGCGCCAACAAAATCTGCGGTTTATCCGCGGTGGTTTTGATGATGGCGGTGATGATACAAGGCTGTACTCTGGGATATTGGTGATAATGGCAGCTGGAGCAAACGGTGGCATTTTCAATGGGGTGTAACTCCGTGGGCGTACCGCAGCGGCTACAAAATTGATGATCTTGACGCCAGCGTAACAGCTGCATGGCTTTGGCTAATTGACTGGTTTGTAGGGCGTCAAGGCTGCCAATCAGATGTCGAAAGCGCAGAAACTCAATCTGTCCTGTAATCTCTTCTGGCAATTGCGACAAGTCGATATCTTGATGGGCAATGGCATAAATACTGTTGCCTGCCTCATCGGTGTCCACTTTAACGGCCTGAGCGGGCACGTCCTCACAACGATAAAAAAAAGGAAGTCCGCCTATACAAGCGAACTTATCGTTATCACAAATAAGCAAATAATGGTGTAATGCGGTCATATTGGTTACCAAATTACCCTAAGCCACAAGCATGTGTTGTAAGCTGCGATAGCCTACATGCATTGCATGGTTGCCTGCGGGTTTGTTCGTTTCAAGACTTTCTAGATAATAATCTGCTGACATCACAATATCGGCAATTTTAGCAAGCGCATGCTCTGACAACTCGCGACCCTGTTGCTCGATTAAACTTTGTAGCACTATGGCACCGCGTTTGAGCAGTTGGCTTTGCCGAGGTAAGTTTAAAAATAAGCAAGCACCCGAGATAGCCCGCATAATATCAGGCACAGGCGTGATATGTAGAATATCTTTGTCGGTGTCATTTAGATAATCATTGAGCGCAGTTTCAATGGTGGCAATGGCGGTACGGCTTTCTTGGACGAGCGTGTTGTGAGCCGTTTCGATTTGATGTAGCGAAATAGTCTGGTTGTACACCGGCAATGTCACCGCACCTGGGGTATGTGATTTTGCTAGGTTAATCGCCGCATTTTCTGCCATCATTAAAGTGCCAAGCAAGCCATCAAAATCATCAGGGGTTGGCTGCGTCCAAGTTTTTACTTTGCCAATTTGTTGAGACAGCGCTGCACTAACTTCATTTAAATTTAAGGTTTTAAACACGCTACTTAAATCATGCAAATGCTGCGCCATGCTATCAATCTCATCTGTGCTTGAGTTGAGATTATCTTGGCGGGCATAACTATCACTGGCAGATTTAATCAAATCAATTTCTTGCTGGATGAGCTGGTTAAGCGTACTAGTCACTTCACGGTCAGGTCCAAATAGGAAGCGGCGCATGGTTTTTAACTGGGTTTCATCTAAGGTATTGGTCGAGAATTTGTGCTGAACTTGCAAAGCAAGCTGGCTATCTCTTGAACTGGCAAATTGCACCAAATCAGCAAAGCGAGAATCATTGACAGGTAGATAGTCATTAAATTGTTGTTCAACAAAAATGAGCGCCCGCTTTTGCAGGTTGCTAAGCGGTAAAGCCTCCGCCAAATCTGATACAGCCGCATCAGCAGCATGCCAAAACAGACTATCAGTACGTTTTGAAACCATTTCACACGCAGCTTGCATGGCTTTGAGTTTTTCTAGCTCTTTAGGCGATAATTGATTGCTCTGTGCAGTAAGTGCTACGCTCAGGCCTGCGCGATAAGCTTCCACCAATTTTTTTGGGTCAATGCCGAGTGATGTTAACGGTTGGTAATTTTGTTCTGGATTGGCAATCACGATACTGCTGTTTTTGTTGGCAGTTAAGTCTGACAGCTGAAGCAATGGCTGATTCAAATCACTGTGAAGTTGATTGATAATCGGCAACAACAACGAAGGTTCAATGGTCTCTTTAAGTAATACAAACTCGATATAACGCGCCAACGTCATAATACCTTCTGACACATCCATCATCATGTCATTGCCAGCTTGGTCGCGCTCGTCATAGATTTTTTGCAGTCCTGCCGATAGACTATTGGCGAGTTCATAGCCTTCCTCTAATTGAATTAACCGCAATACTTTTGCCAATTGCGCCAAGGTATCCACGGAATCAAGCAGCAAAGGCGCTTGACTACTGTCGTCATTAAACTCACTTAAATGCATTTCGGCATCGTGTAGCGTCACGGCAAGTTCAGGTCTTAACAAATGTAATGAAGGCAAATCAAAATTGGTGACCGTTAGTTTTTGTGAGTTAGGACTTGGCAGACTCATGTTTTTTTATCCAAAATGATTTTAGGGTGATAAAGGTAAAATGACAGTGTTTAAGCGTTTTTAACGTAGACTTGCATATCAATCCAACGCGCGTATGACAGCTACGCTTATTGCTGATTATTGTAAAACGTCCCTATGCCAGTGTCTATGTCAAAGTGTTAATA
>NZ_DAMBOA010000039.1:0-5515 GCF_032064105.1 Moraxella sp. CTOTU49097
CTAGGGGATTTTTTACCATACTAACACCTTATAAAATTTTGCAATACTTTTGGACATCGCTACATGAGCAATCGCCAACAAAACCGATATTTTACCTGTAAAATCTGCTAAGATGGCGGATTATTTGTTAAAGAGTATGAAAAGGCAACAGTATGGCGGTTGATAAAAAACATCTGATTTGGATTGACCTTGAGATGACAGGTCTAGATACCCTCAACGATACCATCATCGAGATAGCGACGATAGTGACTGACAGTGAACTCAATATCTTAGCCGAAGGTCCTGTGTTTGCCATCCATACGCCTGACATTGTGCTCAACAGCATGGATGATTGGAACACGCGCCAACATGGGCAATCAGGATTGATTGACCGTATTCGCCGTAGTAACGTGACGATGGCTCAAGCAGAAAGCGAAACCATTGCATTTTTGAGTAAATATGTCGAATCAGGACGCTCACCCATGTGTGGCAATTCGATTTGCCAAGACAGACGGTTTTTGGCACGTCAAATGCCAACGCTTGAGCGGTTTTTTCATTACCGCAATTTAGATGTGTCAACGGTCAAAGAGCTGGCTTATCGCTGGCGCCCCGATATTTTGTCAAGCTTTGAGAAAAAAGGAAGTCATTTGGCACTTGATGATATTCGTGATTCAATTCGTGAACTGCGCCACTATAAAGCGCACTTTTTTAAGTTTATTGGTTAACAGTAAAATTTTTAAAACGATACAATTCATATCATAATACTTGAAATTATCCAAAATTTTAGGCATCATAAGCTGACAAAAGGAATTTGTTAGCTTGACTTGGTACAAGTAAATCGAGATACAAGTAAATCAGCGTGAGTGTAAATCAGTGATAGTTGCGAGCCCATCGTCAAAAAACTGGTTGTATTAACTCAAATTTATTTCAAACCGAATTTATTTTAAGTTAGCGTTATTTTAAGTCAGCTGGTGACCGTTGGCACTGGCACTTATTCCTATCTCATGGACGACAATAGGAGCCTGTCATGGACAATCTTGACACCCAAACCCCGCAATCTACCCATCCTGATTATCAAAACTACCGCTATCAAAGCTACCACTATCAAAGCTACCTGTATCAAAGCTACATTGACCAATTCAATATCGACGAACTTGAACAGCAAATCCTGCAAGGTTGCCGCATCAATGGTATCAACGCCTATGTAGAATGTGTGGGTCGTCATGCCCAGTCTGATAAAGCAAATAAAGTCGCGCTAGTGCATGAAGACACCCAAGGTAATATCCATAAAATCACTTACACACAGCTCGATAAACTAAGCGGTAAAATGGCAAATCTGCTCACTGCTTTAGGGGTGAAAAAAGGCGATCGGGTATCAACCATGCTGCCCCGTACACCGACTTTGTTAGCAGTGATTGTGGGTGCATGGCGCATCGGTGCGGTATATCAGCCATTGTTTACCGCATTTGGTGTCGAAGCGATTGAATACCGCCTTCAAAAAGCCGCTACCAAAGTGGTTTTCACCGACAGCCATAACCGTGAAAAATTCAATGACATAAACCCACTACCAAACATGGTGATGGTGGGCAGCGAGCAAGCCGCCAAACAATATGGGGATTGGCATTTTGATAGCCTAATGGCAGCGCAAAGGGAAGACTTTGAACCTGTGATGCTAACAGGGGAAGATCCTTTCTTGCAAATGTTTACTTCAGGTACCGTGGGCAAGTCAAAAGGTGTGGCAGTACCACTTAAAGCGCTAACCGCATTTTATTTGTATATGGTACACGCAGTGGGTCTAAGCGATAATGATCGGTTTTGGAACATGGCTGACCCAGGTTGGGCCTATGGCTTGTATTATGCGATTACAGGACCTTTGCTAGTCGGTGCTACTACCCACTTTAATGAATCAGGGTTTGATGCCAAGCATACATTAGATTTTATCAAAAACCATAAAATCACTAATTTAGCCTCATCACCCACTGCATTTCGTATGATGAAATCAAGCGGTGTTTTTGACAACAAAGCTGATGAGTTACCGCTATTGACGCGTATTAGCTCAGCGGGTGAGACGTTAAATACTGAAGTGGTGACGTGGATTAATGACCATCTTGGCGCATCTATTCTTGACCATTATGGACAAACCGAATTGGGGATGGCGTGCTGCTGTCATCATAAGTTAACCCATGATCAGCCAATTGGTTCAATGGGTATGCCATTGCCAGGTTATCGCTTGGCGGTACTGGATGAAAACTTTAATGAACTAGGCGCAGGCGTACAAGGTCAGCTAGCCGTTGATGTGGCGAACTCGCCATCCTTATTTTTCCAAGGCTATACGTGGAACGAAAAAAATCCGTTTGAAAAAGGATATTATCTAACGGGTGATATGGTCGAGCAGCATGATGATGGCACTTTTTGGTTTGTCGGGCGTGATGACGATATTATTACCACCGCAGGGTATCGCGTCGGTCCTACCGATGTCGAGAACACGGTAATGGAACACCCGTCGGTAGCCGAGACCGCGGCGATTGGCGTACCAGATGACATACGCGGCCACATCATCAAATCCTATGTTGTACTCAAAAACGGCTATGCCGCTAATGACGAGTTAGCCAAAGACATCCAAAGCTTGGTGCATGCACGGTTATCTGCCCATGCGTATCCACGTATCGTTGAGTTTATCGATGCCTTGCCAAAAACCCCAAGTGGTAAAGTGCAACGTTTTATGCTGCGTAACATGAGTGAGGCGCACTAACAAAAATTTTATCCCTATGCAAAAGAGTATCTAGCGTTATATAGGCTTTTTTTATCAACAAAAAATAACAGGTTAACGGAAAAACAATGCAAGTACAAAATAATACATTTTTGGTCACAGGCGGCGCGTCAGGTCTAGGTGAAGCGACAACCCGTTATTTGGTGGCGCATGGCGCAAATATCATTATCGCCGATCTCAACCAAGAAGCCGGTGAGAAATTAGTGGCGAAATTGGGCGACAACGTGATTTTTGCAAAATGTGACATCACCAGCGAAGCGGATGTCAAAAATGCGATTGAGGCGGGTGTGACCAAATTTGGTAAATTATCAGGGTCAATCAACTGTGCCGGTATCGTGGTGGTGCAAAAATTACTGGACAAAGAAGGCAATCCAGCCGATTTAACCACCTTTGCCCGTGGTATCCAGATTAACCTCATCGGCACTTTTAATGTGGCGCGACTGGCAGCGGCGGCGATGGCAAAAAATACTGCAGACAGTAACGAAGATAAAGGTGTGATTATCAACACCGCTTCAATTGCCGCATTCGATGGTCAGGTCGGGCAAGGCAGTTACTCGTCATCTAAAGCAGGTGTGGTGGGCTTAACCTTACCACTCGCGCGTGAGCTGCAGCGCCATCAAATACGTATCATGACCATCGCCCCAGGGGTGTTCGGCACACCGATGATGGCAAGCCTGCCAGAAGCTGCCCGTACCAGTCTTGAGCAAGCCGTGCCTTTTCCCAAACGTTTGGGCAACCCAGAAGAATTTGCTAAATTGGTGGTACACATCATCGAAAATAGCTATCTTAATGGCGACGTCATTCGTTTGGACGGGGCTATTCGCATGGGTTAATTCAGTTGATTGTTGCCAGTCACTGGGCACGGTGACGGGCAACAGAAACTATCAACTTAGCCCTCTAAAAAAGCCACTCTGAAGAAGATTGGCTTTTTTATATTAACATTTTACGGAGACTATTTGGTAAGTCACTATTTGGTGAGTCACTATTTAGTGAGTATTAGGCGGTTATTACGGGTCAATCGAAGACGGTATTCTTCGCCGTCATGCTGAATGCGAATCTCTTTGGTCAGCGCAAATAAATGATTGGAATGTAGCGTAGGCAAGGAACTTTGTTGGGTGAGATTAGCGCGATTTAATAAGTGTAGCATGGGATACTCCTTTTCTCTGTAAGATGGGCGAATAGTGGTTTTAATTGATAATGATTATCATTTATATTTAATGGGTCGTCAAGTGACTTTTTTCACTTTTTCATCAAATTTAATGCTTTATAATGGGTAACAATCAATAGTTTGAGAAAAATATGTCAAAAATCGTCAATGTGGCAGTCGCGGTGATACATTTTAACAAGCAATATCTACTCGGATTTCGCCATGCCAGTCAACACCAAGGCAATCGCTATGAATTTGTTGGAGGAAAAATTGAGCCAAAGGAAACCCTAACACAAGGGTTAATCCGTGAAGTCCATGAGGAGATTGGTTTGGATATCGCGCAAAATACTGCAGTCAAAATAGGGGTGATACGCCATGATTATGCTGATAAAACCGTGGCATTGCACGTTTTTAAAATTGAAGTGAGTCAAGGGCAGTTTGATGGTTTGCAAGAAGGTAAAGGCAAGGAAGGTCAAGCCGTCACATGGGTTCATCAGTCAGACTTGCTTGCCAACCAGTACCCGCTACCCGATGCCAATGCGCGAATTTTAGAGTGGTTGAGATTGCCTAATACGATTTATATCACCCAGCCTTTAGATAGCTTCGTTGGTGTGGATATGTGGGTTGATTTTTATAGCCAAAAACTGCCTCAAGATGCCCATTGTTATCTTCGCCCGCAAACCAGCCATAAAAATGCCATCGCTATGATTGAGGGCTTGTTAACGATGAGGGCGGATATCACCCCGATTATTCAATATGCAACAGTTGAGCACTTATTTGAGTACTTACCTGAGCGTTTAGATGCGTCGTTAAAAAACGGCATGGTTCATTTAAATCACCAACAACTCATCACGCTTGATTTCTCAAGTTTATCAAAAAATTATCGCTATTTTGCCAGTTGCCATGACCAACATAGCCTAAGCAGATTAAATACCTTGGCAACCTCGCATACTGTAATGGGCTGTTTTTTATCCCCGGTGAAAGCCACACCGACACACCCAGAAACCTTTCAAAGTGGGGGCATGGGCTGGCAAGCGTTCGGCGAATTAGCAAAGCTTAGTGATGTGCCGGTGTTTGCACTGGGCGGGGTGGGGCAGGCAGATTTAGCCACCGCCTATGAACATGGGGCGATGGGAATCGCGGGTATTCGGTTATTGGTCGACAAGGTATAAAAACTAGCCAACAGGTTGACAATAGCGTATTAGCTGTAACAACTGGCTGACAAAAAAGGCCCCAATAATCACCGTTTGAGCGTTTATTTTGGGCTAAAATGAGTACTTTAATGCGCAATAAGACTGAGCGAAATAAGGTGACATACATAATGAAACTGATGAGTAAAAAAAAGCTAGCAGTGGCAGGTATTGCAGGTACATTACTTGCGATGAGTGCTTGCTCCACCACCCCCACCAAAACTACCGCAACCGAAACCACCGCCAAGCCCACAGGCGTTGGCAAAGCTCAGGCGGTACAAAGCGTTGATTTAAACCGTTATGCGGGGAAATGGTACGAAATCGCCCGTTTGCCGATGTTTTTTCAGCGTAACTGTGCCAGTGATGTCACCGCCACTTATACCCTACAACCGACAGGCAAGGTGGAAGTCAATAACCAATGTATGGGCA
>NZ_DAMBOA010000040.1:0-4945 GCF_032064105.1 Moraxella sp. CTOTU49097
TGATGATTTTATTCATATTTTAACTGTTTAAAAAACTCAAATCTTCTTCTGGACGCTTGGTAAACACTTCACAGCCGTTCTCGGTAACCATCAGTGTGTGTTCCCATTGGGCGGACAATTTACGGTCTTTAGTAATTACCGTCCATTTATCGGGTAAGGTTTTGGTTTGCCATACACCTTGGTTAATCATTGGTTCAATGGTGAATGTCATGCCTGTGGTCAGTTGTAGACCGGTATTTTTTTTACCATAGTGCAGAATTTGTGGTTCATCATGATATACGTCACTAATCCCATGTCCGCAATATTCTCTTACTACGCTAAAACGCTCTGGCTCTGCCACTGCTTGAATCGCTGCGCCAATATCGCCTACATAGGCGCCATTGCGAACGGCCTTCATCCCTGCATATAGTGCGTCTTGGGCAGTTTTGCAAATACGCTGTGCCATGATTGAGCCTTCACCGATAATCCACATTTTTGAAGTGTCGCCATGATAGCCATCTTTTATCACTGTGACATCGATATTAACAATATCGCCCTCTTTTAGGATACGGCTGTCATCTGGAATACCATGACAAACCACATGGTTGATTGAAGTACAAAGCGTATGCTGGTAGCCATGATAGCCGACATTAGCAGGAATGGCTTTTTGGACATCGACAATATAGTCATGCGCAAGCTTGTCTAACGCCCCTGTCGTTACACCTTCTTTGACATATTCATCTAACATCACCAAGACGTCGGCGGCTAATTTACCAGCGACGCGCATTTTTTCAACGGCTTCAGGGTTATTTAATAGTGTTTTCATACAATAATTATCTGATTTTGCAAAAATTTAAGAAGACGTATTATAGCCCTTTTCGCCTTTTTCACAAAACTACTATTTGTTTAAACAGTTGTTACTTGAATTTTGGACGAGTTGTAACTATTGTGATGTTCTACAATGACAACAAGGGTTAGGAACGTCTATGGCTAATTCAATTAATATCGATACACAGAAGTATATAAGACCATCTGAAGCTGAAATCAAGGCAAATTTGAATGATGAGCAATATTATGTGACCCAGCAAAACGGCACCGAACGTCCTTTTAGCCATGAATATGATCACCAATTTGAACGTGGTATCTATGTGGATATTGTCAGCGGCGAGCCGCTTTTTAGCTCATCAGACAAGTATGACTCAGGTTGTGGTTGGCCTGCCTTTAGTAAACCGATTGATACAGCAGTAATCAATGAATTATTTGATGATAGTCACGGTATGCGACGTACTGAAGTGCGTAGCCGTGTGGGTGATTCACATTTAGGTCATGTATTTAATGACGGTCTTCCTGAGCTTGGCGGCATGCGTTATTGCATCAATGGCGCGTCGCTACGTTTTATCCCTTTAAATGAGATGGAACAAGAAGGTTATGGTGACTTAATCGGATTGGTTGAATAATTGCCATCTGCTTTTGCTAAAACATATAGCTTAACCACATAAAAATATGTTAAAATAGCAGTTTGTCATTTTATCTTGAAATGGCAAATTGCTTTTTTTATTTACTAACATGACACACACATTGCTATTTTCAAGCTAACAAGCTTGATAAGAGTTAAGCTGGGTGTTTGCAAATTTGATTAATTAAAATCCTGTAGATTTTGATGCGTGTTTGCAAATCGGCTTAATCGGTAGTGTGGAGGCATAACCCAACTTTACTTAAGGAAATCTCATGGCGTCAGCTAATCCTACCCAAGTTTCAATGCGTGATCTTTTAGAAGCCGGTGCACACTTTGGTCACCAAACTCGTTTTTGGAATCCAAAAATGGGTAAATTTATTTTTGGTGCACGTAACAAAATCCACATCATCAACCTTGAGCATACAGTTAAAGCGATGAACGAAGCACTAAACTTCGTTAACCGCGAAGCAGCGCGTGGCAACAAAGTACTATTTGTTGGTACTAAACGTGCGGCAAGCAACGTTATCAGCGAACAAGCGGCTCGCGCTGGTATGCCTTATGTTGACCATCGCTGGTTAGGTGGTATGTTAACCAACTGGAAAACTATCCGTCAGTCAATTACTCGTTTAAAAGAATACGAAAAGCAAGCTGAAGATGGTACGTTTGCTAAGTTAACCAAACGTGAAGCGCTAGAGCGTACTCGTGAAATGGAAAAACTTGAGCGTGCGTTAGGCGGTATCAAAAACATGAACGGTTTACCTGATGCAATTTTTGTGGTTGACGTTGACCATGAAGCGATTGCAATCAAAGAAGCAAAAAACTTAGGTATCCCTGTCATTGGTATCGTTGATACAAACTCAAACCCAGATGACGTAGATTATGTGATTCCTGCCAATGACGATGCGATTCGTGCAGTAACGCTATACGTATCAGCGGTTGCAGATGCAATTATCGCTGGTAAAGAATACGCGAAAACTCAAGGCGGCAAAGCAGCAAATCAAGAAGAAGCAGTAACTGAAGCACCAGCAGAAGCTGCGGCAGAATAAGGGTTACCGCAGTATCATAGCAGCGCATTGCTTAGGTTGTTATGATACTGTCATCAAAATTTTATAAACTAACTTTGATGGGTAAACACAAAATTAGTTTATAAAAATTCGAATTTGTAGCGTAATATTAAAGGGCAAAAATCACCCATTTTTGTCCTTTAATCTCCAATTGTTTAGACAATAAACAACCCAATTCTCATCTATAATGATAATCAATTGAGGTATCTCATGGCAGAAATTAGTGCAAAACTGGTAAAAGAATTACGTGACCGTACAGGTCTTGGTATGATGGAATGTAAAAAAGCCCTGCAAGAAGCAGACGGCGACATCGAAACCGCAATCGATAACCTGCGTAAATCAGGTCAAGCAAAAGCTGCTAAAAAAGCAGGTAACATTGCTGCTGATGGCGCCATCATTATCGCCCAAGAAGGTAACAAAGCCTTACTACTTGAAGTAAACTGTCAAACTGACTTCGTGGCAAAAGATGCTAACTTCACCGCATTTGCAAATAAAGTAGCTGAACTTGCACTTGCCAATAATACCACTGATGTAGCGGCTATCTCTGCATTGCCGTATGGCGATGGTCAAACGGTTGAAGAAGCCCGTGTTGAGCTCGTACAAAAAATCGGTGAAAACATCCAAGTACGTCGTGCAGAAGTGATTGAAGGTGATAACCTAGCCTCTTACCGTCACGGTATTCGTATTGGTGTAGTGGTTTCTGTTGAAGGCGGCAATGCAGACACCGCAAAACACGTTGCCATGCAAGTTGCGGCATTCAACCCAATCGCGGTTGATGAAGCGAATGTACCTGCTGATACGCTAGCGCGTGAAAAAGACATCATCGAAGCGAAAGCAAAAGAATCTGGCAAACCAGATGCCGTGATTGAAAAAATGATCACCGGTGGTCTACAAAAGTACTTGAATGAAGTGACTTTGTTGAACCAACCTTACGTTATCGACAACGAGAAAAAAGTTGGCGATATATTAAAATCTGAAGGTATGACGGTTAAAGCATTCAAACGCTTAGAAGTGGGTGAAGGCATCGAGAAAAAACAAGAAAACTTCGCTGAAGAAGTGGCAGCAGCTCAAGCAGCAGCAGCTAAATAATAAGCGGCAACCGCTAAGCGGTTAACTTGTTAAAAATACCTCATAAATTTGGGGTATTTTTTTGTCTAATTTCATTGTTTTTTAAATTCAAAAAAGCGCGTTGAAGGCTCGCTTTTTTATGTCAAGCGCTTATTTATATGTATGACGATTATGTGGCTGCTGCTAACGCTTGCTCAAGGTCAGCTTTAATGTCGTCAATATGTTCAATACCAATGGATAAACGAATCATGTCTTCGCTGACGCCTGCTTTTTGCAACTCTTCAGCATTTAACTGGCGGTGCGTGGTAGTGGCAGGGTGGCAAGCGAGTGACTTGGCATCACCGATATTGACCAAACGGGTAATTAATTGTAGCGCATCAATAAATTTCGCCCCTGCTTCACGGCCGCCTTTTAACCCAAAGGTTAGAATCGCTGATGGCTTACCGCCAAAGTATATTTGCGCAAGCTTATGCTCTGGATGGTCGGTTAATCCTGCGTACTTGACCCAAGCCACTTGTGGATGATGGTTTAAAAATTCTGCCACGGCTTGGGCATTTTGGCAATGTCGCTCCATACGCAAGGCTAACGTCTCTAACCCAAGCATAATTTGCCAAGCGTTCATGGGACTCAGTGCCGCACCGGTATTACGTAAAGGCGCAACGCGTGCGCGGGCAATAAACGCCGCAGCACCCATGGCTTCGACAAAATTGACACCATGATAACTGGCATCTGGGGTATTTAAAATCGCAAAACGTTCTTTGTTAGCGCCCCAATCAAATTTACCACTATCGATAATCACACCACCCACCGACGTGCCCGAACCACTCACATATTTGGTCAATGAATGAATCACAATATCAGCCCCATGCTCAAATGGACGGCACAATATTGGCGTGGCGACGGTGTTATCAATCACCACAGGTACGCCTTTACTATGAGCAAGTTCGCTGATTCTTGCGATATCCAGCACGTTACCCAATGGATTGCCGATACTTTCGCCAAATACCAATTTAGTACGTTCATCAATCAAATCAACCAAGGTCTCAGGTCTAGTATAATCAAAGAAACGCACCTCGATACCTTGACGTGGCAACGCATGGGCAAATAAGTTGTAAGTACCGCCATATAAAGTTGATACTGAAACGATGTTATCGCCTGCCTCACATAGCGTTTGGATGGTATAAGTAATCGCCGCCATTCCTGATGCCACCGTCAATGCACCGATGCCGCCTTCTAACGCTGCCATACGCGCTTCAAGCACCGCATTGGTTGGGTTCATGATACGGGTGTAGATATTGCCGGCAACTTTCAGGTCAAAAAGGTCAGCACCGTGTTGGGTGTTATCAAAGGCATACGAACTGGTGTGGTAGATAGGGAC
>NZ_DAMBOA010000041.1:0-4541 GCF_032064105.1 Moraxella sp. CTOTU49097
TTTGTCGCACCGATTGGTATCATCGCTGTATTTTTAACGGAGTTACTGGGTTAATTCCAACGGCTTTATCTCAATAGCTTGATGTAATTAATTGCTGACAATAAAAAACCCCGAATCGTCGGGGTTTTTTGTTTCACTGAAACATTAATCAGTGCCATATTCTTGGCGTTTTGTGGCAAAAAAGCGCTCCAGTCGATCCATCGCTTCATGCAAATCTGATGCATTGGGCAAAAATACCACGCGAAAATGGTCAGGCGCATGCCAGTTAAAGCCCGTACCTTGTACCATCAAGACTTTTTCTTGTAGTAATAATTCCATCATAAACTGCATGTCATCTTCGATTGGATAAATGTCACGGTCAATTTTTGGGAAACAATAAAACGCCCCTTGTGGCATGGTGCATGAGATACCTTTAATGGCATTTAGGCGCTCAATAGCGATGTTGCGCTGCTGATACAGGCGACCGGTTGGTGCGGTCAAGGCTTGCATACTTTGATAGCCACCCATCGCCGTTTGAATCGCGTATTGTGAAGGGACGTTGGCACACAGCCGCATCGATGATAGCATGGTTAACCCTTCAATAAAATCAGCCGCATGGTGTTTTTTACCCGATAACATCATCCAGCCTGAGCGAAAACCTGCGATACGGTGCGACTTTGATAAGCCATTGTACGAGATAACCAAGCAGTTTTTGGCAAGGGTGCACATCGGTACATGCACCGCATCATCATACAGCACGCGGTCATAAATCTCATCCGCCATCAGCACAAGCCCGTGTTTTTCTGCCAGTGCCACGATTTTTTTTAAATTTTCGGTAGAATAAAGCGCGCCTGTTGGGTTGTTTGGGTTGATGACCACAATGCCTTTGGTGCGCTCATTGATTTTGCTTTCGATATCGGCAATATCCGGCTGCCAGTTGTCTGCTTCATTACACAGATAATGAACCGCTTTACCCCCTGCCAAATTCGTCGCCGCTGTCCAAAGCGGGTAGTCAGGCATTGGAATCAGCACTTCATCACCATCATCCAGTAATGCTTGCATGGTCATCACAATGAGTTCAGAGACGCCGTTGCCCAAATACACATCGGCAACGTCTACCGCTTCTAACAATCCTTTGGCTTGGTAATACTGCAAAATCGCTTTACGCGCGGCAAAAATCCCTTGAGAGTCTGAATAGCCAATCGCATTGGGCAAATTCATCGCCACATCTGATAAAATCTCTTGCGGCGCTTCAAACCCAAATGGGGCAGGGTTGCCAACATTGAGCTTGATGATTTTATGACCTTGTGTCTCCATGCGGTTGGCAGTTTGTAGCAAAGGACCGCGAATGTCATAGCACACGTTTTGCAGTTTATTGGATTTGTTCAAAGTTTTCATGGTAGATACATCACTACTAGGTTTGGGATTGGGTTTGGGATTAGGTTTAGAATGGCTGGGTTGAAAATTGGTAGCAGCAGGCGGCATCGCTTGAGCCGTTTGATCCTGCTGCGGGTTTGCTTGATTGGCATCGCTTGATGCTTGTGCTACAGTAGTGTCATTGACAGTATTCGCTGCGAACGCTTGGGTGTGGACGCTTTGACTTTCCACCCCAGTACCTGATAGCAAATAGCTTTCGCTGCACCCTAACAGACTGGCAAGCACAGGCAGTTTATTGGAAACGATGCCATTGGAACCGCGCTCCCAATTAGAAATCGCGGCACGGCTAACTTTAGCACCAGCCTGGGTCATTAAATCGGCAAGTTCAGCAGTAGTCAAACCTTTGCTTTTACGCAGCTGCGTCAAGCGTTGTCCAGCCGATAGTTTAGCGTCAGTGAGCATAGCGGGGGAATTCCGGTTGAATATCAATGAATCATAGCAGGCTTTTGTCAGAAATACTGACAAAACTACAGTATAAATATTGGCGGATAACTGCCAATAGATAAATTACGCTTGTCAAAGTGATAATGCAAGAAAAACTTACAATTTTTTAACTAACAACTTTTTAATTAACAACAGGAAGATTTGCTATGGAAGATTTTTACCAATTGTCCGCGACCGATATTCGGGGTCAGCTATTTGATTTTGACACCCTTAGAGGTAAAGTCGTATTGGTTGTGAATACCGCGAGCAAATGCGGCTTTACCCCACAGTTTGAGGGCTTAGAAAAGCTATACCAAGCTTACAAAGACCAAGGGTTGGTGGTGTTGGGGTTTCCCTGCAACCAATTTGGTCAGCAAGATCCCGGCAATGAAGCGCAAATTAGTGAGTTTTGCCAAATCAACTATGGCGTGACCTTTCCAATGATGGCAAAAGTTGACGTCAATGGTAAAGACACCCATCCTGTTTATCAATTTTTAAAATCACAGCCACATGGCAAGGGTATGTTGGGCGACGCCATCAAATGGAACTTTACCAAGTTTTTAGTTGACACACACGGCAGAGTCGTAGATCGTTTTGCACCGACCAAAGCCCCCCAAGACCTTGAGGCAGATATTAAAACACTACTGGCACAACAGTGAGAAACGGCGGGAGAGAAAAAAATAAAAAGGATTTAATTGGGGGAATTAAATCCTTTGGGTGACAAGCGATACAGACATTGTTATTATTGTTATCTTATTATTCTTATTGTTAGCTATGACCTTGCTGGCCATGTAGGTATGATAGGGTTTTTATGTGACAACCACATGACATGCTCAGCAAAATTTTTTAAAAATTTTACTATTTGCCAAAAAAATCGTTGACAGCAAAAATAAATTCTCTATAATACCCACCACAGACGATGGGTCGTTAGCTCAGTTGGTAGAGCGTCTGCCTTACACGCAGAATGTCGGCGGTTCGAATCCGTCACGACCCACCAACCTATATCATCGCTATCAGCTACCGTGCAGTGGTAGTTCAGTTGGTTAGAATACCGGCCTGTCACGCCGGGGGTCGCGGGTTCGAGTCCCGTCCGCTGCGCCACTTATTTTAGTGGAACTAAAAACGAAATTTTTAAAGTTTTATGCCTCAAATCTCCCCTGATTTGAGGTTTTTTTTGGCTTAAATTTTATATTAAGTTATTGATTTTAAAAAATATATTATTTTATACATTTTTCTCTTGATGTGATTAAGAAAATTGATTTTGATTGTTAAGTTGAAAAGATATCTATTTTTAATATTTAAGTAAAACTAAGCAACCAAAATGTGACCATTTTGTGACCAAAAATTTTGGCTTACGGTCTGTAGGGTCAGCCGCCAATTATTAAAGCCAATTGTTAAAATACGAAAATTAAAGTAAAAATTAAAAGGCGGATTTCATTACAAGCTGTCAGGCAACCAAAATTCATGCAATCGAACAACCAAGTCTCGTATTTTGTGGCATGAGCTATACCGCAATATCCCCATCGCCCCACTACCAACTTGCCAATGCGTTTTCCCGTAAGCCCATCATTGAAATCATCCTGATTATCCAATGGAGTAGCAATCCAGACGAGGCGTCAGTTAACCAAATTAAAGTAGATAAACCGATGATGTATGTTGAATCAACCCCTGCGTAATGATATTGGGTTATTAAATAAAATTAATTAATCCTATTTTCTCGGCTCTACTGAAATGTTACAGTATGTTAAGATATATATTCTTCATAATCAAAAACTTAGTTTTGTTTTTGCAATATATAAGCCTTGTGAAATCTTGCTGTAATTTGAAATATTGTAAATAATTTGTTAAGGTTGCTTTCCAGTTAATCTAATGAAAAGATATCTTTATGAGTTTTGTGAAAGTCGAAAAATTCGGCCCTTTCCCTCGGGTTAATCGTCCTGTTTTTATTGCATCCGCATTGCTGATTGTCGGATTTATTATTTTTGGTTCGTTATTTGGTGAGTTGGCAGGTGAGGTTTTTAACCAACTGCAGTCTTTTATTACCCACCGTTTTCGTTGGCTTTTTATCATTTTGATGAATGTCACGGTGGTGTTTAGCCTATATATTGCGTTAAGTCGTTATGGCGATATTCGGCTTGGGCATCAAACAGAGCATCCTGAGTATAGTTTACTATCATGGTTTGGCATGCTGTTTAGTGCGGGGATTGGGATTGGTCTGTTGTATTGGGGGACGGCAGAGCCGTTATATCATTTTATGTCGCCTCCGATGGGGCAAGCCGAAACCGTAGAAGCAGCTAAACAAGCGATGAGTATTTCGTTTTTGCATTGGGGGATTCATGCGTGGGCGTTGTATTGTGTCGTAGCGTTGTCATTGGCGTATTTTCATTATCGCCGTGGCTTGCCGTTGTCGATTCGCTCGGTGCTGTACCCGTTGATTGGTCAAAAAATCTATGGTAAATGGGGGCATGTGGTTGATACGCTTGCGGTGTTTGGCACGATGTTTGGGGTGGTAACATCCTTGGGGCTGGGTGCGATGCAAATCAATGCAGGCTTTAGCAATGTGTTTGGTATTCCCAATAATGTCCCAGTACAGCTTTGTTTGATTGCGATTATTACCGCGATGGCGACGCTATCAGTGATGATGGGGCTGGATAAAGGGATTAAACGCTTAAGCGATATCAATATTGTGCTGACTGTGTTGT
>NZ_DAMBOA010000042.1:0-4374 GCF_032064105.1 Moraxella sp. CTOTU49097
TCTTAGCAGCGGCGATTTCTACCACGTTATTAGCCGGTTGTGCAACGACGCCAACCCATACCGCTCATGCACCGATGCACGCAGCTAACATTGTTGATGTGGCAAAATCAAATCCAGATTTTTCAATATTAGTTGAAGCGGTGGTAGCCGCAGGTTTAGCCGACACCGTCGCGACCACTAAAAACATCACCGTATTTGCGCCGACCAATGCTGCGTTTGCCAATCTACTTGCTGAGCTTGGTATGACCAAAGCGCAATTGTTTGCAAACAAACCGTTACTACAATCTGTGTTAACTTATCATGTGCTGCCAGCCACAGTAATGGCAAAAGATGTCAAGCCAGGTATGGTTAAAACCTTACAAGGTCAAAACGTCATGGTGACTTCAAATGGTAAATTACAAGATGCCAATGGACGTGTTGCCAACATTGTCACCACAGATATCAAAGCGAGCAATGGTGTGGTACATGTGATTGACCGTGTCATTTTACCAAAAAGATAAGTTATCATAGATAAAGTTATCACCGATAAATTGTTGTCTTTATGCATAGTTATCTTTAGTAATAGTAGCCAACAATTTATTGGTCTGATGGCATAGCGGTGATACGAGTCATCGCTATTTTTTTAACTTTCAAAAATCGTATAGAGCGGATAAAACTATGAAACGGATTGCCATTATCGGTGCAGGATTGGCAGGGTTAACTTGTGGTAAAGCGTTGCAACAAGCAGGACACGACGTAGTGATTTTTGAAAAATCCCGTGGCATTGGTGGGCGACTAGCAACGCGCCGTGCCGAACCATTTTATTTTGATCATGGTGTTGCGGCGTTTACTGCCAGTAACGATGATTTTCAAGGTTTTGTCAATCAATTACTCGCTAAAGGGGTGATTGCAGTATGGGCAGTTGACCAAGCTACCCCCGATATTCCCCTTGTGTCTACCAAATCACACTCCGTGCCCAAAGTCTCTGACTGTTATTCTGACTACTATGTGGGTATACCCGCCATGAATGCCATTGGTAAACATCTCGCCAGTGGCTTAACTGTGCAGCGCAATACCAGAGTAGCCTCGATCATTGATCATCATCCGATTTTTAATAGTTGGGAGTTGTTAAGTGACAAGGGTGAGACATTGGGTCAGTTTGATTGGATTATTTCGGCAATGCCTGTAGAACAAGCAAAAAGCTTTGCTCAAACATCGCTACATACCAAAGTGTTGAATAAATATGCGCTTATGCCTTGTAGTGTGCTGATGCTGGGATTTGATACGCCACTGGCTTTAGACTATGAGTATGCCAAAATCGAGAGTGAGGATATCGATAAAATTATCGTCAATAGTGCAAAACCCCATCGCAAAGGCGGTTATAGCCTTGTGGTTCATAGTACCCCAGCATGGACGAATAGACATATTGAGGAAGATAAAACTGCCTGTATCAGCCATTTGACACAAGCGGCGAGTCAACTATTGGGTATCGATTTATCGACTGCAGCACACAAAGACATACACCACTGGCGCTATGCCACAGGCGAAGCGGTTAACTCCCAATCAGGTGACCACCAGTTAGGCTATCTACTAGATAGCGAGCAAAACATCGGTGTTTGTGGGGACTGGCTACTTAAGGGTGATGTCGAGTCTGCCTACTTAAGCGGTCAAAAACTGGCAAAAGCGATGATTGAATTACTAAAAAGCGAGTAGCGTATGCAACATATCGCCATATTTGGTGCTTCTGGCGCGATTGGAAAGGCATTTTGTAATTGTTTAGCTATCGCCTATCCAAATGCCACCATTCATGCCATTGCCAGAAAACCCCCGGCATTTAGCCACCCTCATATCGTCCCTCATCAGCTTGATTTTGATGATGAGCTGGCTATCGCCGCGCTTATCAAAGCGATAAGTAGCACTCAAGCATTGGACGGTGTCATTGTGACGATTGGGTTATTACATGAGTCTAAAATCGAGGCTCAACCCATCGCGCCTGAAAAATCGCTGCGAGATATCACAGCCGATCAGCTGCACCAATATTTCCACATCAATGCAGTATTACCGATGATGATTGCCAAATACGCCTTGCCCGCCTTAAACAAATCCTCGCAATCGCTATTTGCCGTATTGTCGGCACGGGTAGGAAGTATTTCGGATAATCGCTTGGGCGGCTGGTATGGTTATCGAATGGCAAAAGCAAGTTTACATATGGGCATTAAAAATTTAAGCATCGAGATGCAACGAAAAAACCCCAACGCGATTATTGTTGCTTTGCACCCTGGCACGGTAGACAGTGAGTTATCCAAACCATTTCAAAAAAATGTAGCAGAAGGTAAATTATTTACCCCAGCATTCTCAGCGCAAAGTTTACTTAAGGTTTTGCATCAGCTCACGCCTAAAGACTCGGGCAAAATTTGGGCTTGGGATGGTAAAGAAATTCTGCCTTAAAGCCGCCTTAAAATTGTGCCTTAACCTTGTATTAGGGTTGTAGCCGTGTACCTAGCTTAAGGCTAATCCATCAACCAGTTTTTGTAGATGACGCCCACAATCACGCAAGTTAATCCTGTAACCAAGCCGCCCCAAATAAAATCAACCAGTGCCGCAGTTTTATCATAACCTTTAAGTAATGCTAAGCTTGTAAAATCATAAGTCCCATATGCCATCAGCCCAATGACCACCCCATATCCTGCCAATACCGCCAATGACGCGTGAGCTTTTAACTGCGGGTAGATGACCACCACGCAAAGCGCAAAAACATAAAATAGATAAAACACGCCTGCTGCCGTCATATTGGGTGATTCACTGAGTAGATGTCCAATGCGCGGTGCATAAAAGCGTTGGGTCATGGTTTTAAGCCATACGGCATCAATACCCAAAAATACCATGACGGCGATCAGATATACCCACAGATAGTTTAATGGTGCCATTGCTAAATCCTTGTGTCCTGTTATTAATTGTCATGAACCTTTGGCCGCGCAAATTGGGTTAACGGTAATGGGCTTTTTCAAGGCGTACTTGCACCACGCCAATGGTTTTTTCCAAAAATCCGGCTTCACAGTACGCAAAATAAAAATGCCATAAACGTATAAACGCATCGTCATATCCGAGTGCCTTGAGCTGCGGTAGCGCCTGCATAAAATTATAGCGCCAATCAATCAAGGTACGGGCATAGTCATAGCCATAATCAACCAATGACATTACTTGCATATCGGTATGGTCACGCGCTTGGCTGAGAATTTCACTGTTAGACAATAAACACCCGCCTGGGAAAACATGGGTTTGGATAAAATCCACACCATGCAAATATTTTTGATAACCTCGGTCATTGAAGGTAATCGCTTGTAATACCATCAGCCCATTATCTTTGAGCAGTCGATTACACTGGGCAAAAAAATCTGGCAGATATTCATGACCGACCGCTTCAATCATCTCAATACTGACCAGCTTGTCATACTTGCCGGTAAGCTCACGATAGTCTTGTTTTAGCAGGGTGATTTTGTCGGTTAGATTGGCAGCTGCAATTCGCCGTTTTGCTTCTTCATACTGCGCGTCTGAGATAGTTGTGGTGGTGACACGGCAGCCATATTGGGTCGCGGCATAAATAGCAAATCCACCCCAGCCCGTGCCGATTTCAATGACATGGTCGTCAGCTGTTAACTCAGCTAATTCACAAATTTTTGCCAACTTGTGGGTTTGTGCTGCCGACAAGCTTGATAAGGGTGTCGGATAAATTGCCGATGAATACATCATGCGCTCATCCAAAAATAATGCATACATCGCATTGCCAATATCATAATGGGCTAAAATATTGGATTTGGCGTTGTTTTTATCATTATGCCGATTGCGGTGTTGGCGGTGTTCCCAGCGTTTGGTCACATTGGCAAATTTGGCTTCGATGGTATTGATGAGGGTCAAATTGCGTGCAATCAAGCGTAAAAATGCTGTTAAATCATCGGCTTGCCACAAACCATCAATATAATCATCAGCAAAAGCAATCGAACCGCCTGTTAATAGGTGTTGATACACTTACGGTGAATGGATGGTGAGTGTCACTGCCAAAGGATGATTGCCAATTTGTTCCCCTAGCGTTCGTTGTGTATCGCTCACTGGCGACTGTGTTACAAGATCAGTATTCAGCACCTTAACACCGAAGGTTTTATGAGTCGCTGCCTTAGTCGCTGCCTTAGTTGCTATATCGTCAGACTGATGGAAGGTTTCAATGACGGTCAGATGACCCTGTTTGAGCTTTGATAGCAATAAAAATATTATTTGCCGTGCCGCTTTTGCCGCACTTTGTTGAACGGGCGTGAGCAGATGATCAACAATTGGGTAGGGTAGGTAATCGGTAAACGAGCGCCGCTTGGCTAAATCGGATTGACGGCGTTTCACCAAGGT
>NZ_DAMBOA010000043.1:0-3245 GCF_032064105.1 Moraxella sp. CTOTU49097
GGGTGATTGATACGCTGATCGACCAATTAACCATGCACCAAGCTGACATGGTGACAACCCCAGTTACTAGCCCTGTTACTAGCGAGTCATTGAATAACAACAATGCCGAAACGCTGGCGCAAATGCTCACCAAAAGCGTGCATATTATCAATGATTTTTTGTATTTTAGTGATCACCATGACAGCTTTGATTCAGCCTCACAGCGGTATTTGCCCAAATTACTCTCAACCTTATCTGGGCTGCTTTTTACCGAGCCTTTATTATCCGAGCACGCGGCAGTGTTATTCCACACGGGCGACAGCCGTATCTATCGGCTACGACACAACAAACTGCGCGTACTCACCCAAGACCACAGACACAAACGAGGGCGAGACAAAGGCGCGTTAGCCGCTGCACTTGGCGCAGATGCCCATGTGGAATTACAACTTGCCCAAATTGATGTGTTGCCCGAAGATGTGTTTTTGATAATGACCGATGGCGTGTATGAATTTATCGGTGATGATGAATTATTGTTACTGACCCAATCGGCATTGGGCAAATTGTTGGCGCTGGATAATTCCACCACCCTAGACTTAGAAAATTTGCCAGAAACCTTGTGCCAAGTGGCATTGGAAAATGGCAGTAACGACAATGTCAGTTGCGTGATGATAGCCGTCTTGCCAAAAGTTGCGAGAATTTTGGCGAATGCAGATTTTGACAAAGCTGGCTTTGCCGAACATACAGACAATCGTCATGCCGTTACCCGTTTACGCATTCCACCTGTGCTAACGGCGGGCGACAAGCTTGATTATTTTACCATTGACAAAGTGGTGCAAAACACGCCACGCAGTAGCGTGTATTTGGCTACCGACAGCACCGCTGACACAGCCGATAATCAACGTATTATCAAAGTGCCATCTGCCTACTATGAAGACGATAGCGGATTTTTACGGCTGTTTTTAAAAGAAGAAAAAATAGGGTTAAGCCTCAATCACCCAAGCTTACTAAAATTTTACCCTAAACCGATGAATAGCCAGTATCTGTACCATGTCACCGAATTTTTGCAAGGCATGAGCTTGCGTGAATTTATCGACACCCAGCCGCCTTTGTCGGTTGCCCAAACCTTTGCTATTGTCAATCAAATCGGTATGGCGCTTCGAGCCATGCATCGTAATTATCTACTTCATCAAGATATCAAGCCCGAAAATATCATGCTGCTGCCATCGGGTCATATCAAGCTCATTGACTTTGGTTCGGTTGGCTCGTTGCTCTTAAGAACTGGGCATACACCGCCTGTGGGCGATTTGCATTATATTGCCCCCGAATATTTTAGCGATGCACCAAAAGGGGTGTATTCCGATATTTTCTCGCTGGGTGTGGTGACTTATGAGATGCTGACAGGGCTACAGCCATTTGATGTCGACACATTGACCACTGCGATGACTGCCCAAACCACCCAAAAACTGGCGTTCAAAAACGTGCGACAAGTGCGCACGGATTTGCCATTTTGGGTCAATGACGTGCTGATTCGTGCTCTGCAAGCAGATAGCAACCGCCGCTATCAGAGCATTGGCGATTTTCTCACCGACCTTGACCCCAAAAGCCATGCCGACGATAAAGCCAAGCAGCCGCTGATTGACAAACATCCTGTACTATTTTGGCAACTGGTCAGTGGCATATTAACGGTGCTGTTGCTCCTCACTTGGTTACTGGTTGCGTTAAATCACTAACAATGTGATTTACTTTTCTTAATAGACAATTAACCTATATTTTTTAACCCATTGAAATTTATAGTTAATTTAAATATTGGCATAAAGTTTGCTTATATAACAGTATAGAAAAACTTGGGATAATACACGCCAAAAGCCAGTCATTATCCTAGTCAAAAAGCCAATGTTTCGTTAGAAGGGATAAATACATGAAAAATCTTATCGTCATCGGTAATGGCATGGTCGGTCATCACTTTATCGAAAAAGCGATTGAAAAAAACTTGCACCAAATTTATCAGATTCATGTATTTAGTGCAGAAAAACGCCCAGCATATGACCGTGTCTATTTATCCAGTTACTTTGAACACAAAGACGCCAGTCAGCTTAATTTAGTGGATTTGGCGCACTATAAGCAAGCTGGGATTACCTTACATTTAGGCGAAGCGGTTAACCAAATCGATGCGCAAAGTAAAATCGTAACAACGGCCAAAGGCAATACGCTTAAGTTTGATAAATTGGTACTCGCCACTGGTTCTTATCCTTTTGTCCCGCCTGTCAAAGGCAACCAACATGCACACTGTCATGTCTATCGAACTATTGAAGACTTAGATGCGATTTTAGCAACTGCGGACAATCCACGTGTCCAACGTGGTGTGGTGGTTGGCGGTGGTTTATTGGGATTAGAAGCGGCAAAAGCCTTAGTGACACTGGGTTTAACCACCTATGTAGTCGAGTTTGCCCCCCAACTTATGGGCGTACAGCTAGATGCCGCAGGCGGAGAGTTGCTAAAGAAAAAAATCGAAGACTTGGGCGTTACGGTACTAACCGGTAAAAATACTCAGCAAATCATCGATAACCATGACGATGATGCTAGTTTTTTAACCATGCAATTTGCTGATGGTAGCTTGCTTGATACCGATTTGATTCTATTTAGTGCTGGGATTCGCCCTGAAGATACTATGGCACGAGATTCTGGGCTAAAACTTGGCGAACGTGGCGGTATCGTCATTGATGACACATGTCAAACAAGCGAGCCAGATATTTATGCGATTGGAGAATGTGCATTATGGGATAACAAAATCTACGGGCTGGTTGCTCCAGGCTACACCATGGCAAGCGTGTGTGCGTCACAACTGGCAGGTGAACATAATAGCCTGTTTGACGGGGCGGATATGAGCACTAAACTCAAACTGATGGGCGTGGATGTTGGTAGTATCGGCGACGCGCATGGCAAAATCAAAGACAGTTTAAGCTTTGTGTATCAAAATCCCAAAACAGGCGTGTATAAAAAATTAGTCACCTCGGACGATGGCAAACGCTTGCTCGGTGCGGTACTTGTGGGTGATACCGAAGATTACAGCAACTTGCTCCAGTTATTTTTAAATGGTATTGATTTACCCCTACAACCTGAAAGCTTGATTTTACCAAATGTCGAAAAGCCCATTATGGGCGTAGAGAATCTGCCTGATACCGCTACCCTATGCTCGTGCTATAACGTTAGTAAAGGTCAAATCTGCGCAGCAGTGGACAATGGGGCCATGACTTATGAAGACATCA
>NZ_DAMBOA010000044.1:0-3177 GCF_032064105.1 Moraxella sp. CTOTU49097
CGAAGTGGAGCGTATAATATATATTTTTATTTTTGCCGTCAACTGTTTTTTATGTGTTTTTTTATATTTTTAACAATTAGCCCATCATACGGTGACCCATGATACTTGGTAGAGCGGCATGACAAGCGTATTAGCCAACTAATGCGCTTAATTACAGCATTTTCTAAAAAGTGTTGTCTAAAAATTTCACACCGTGCTTATGAGTGATTTTTCTCATGCGACTCAGATGTTGTGTGAGCACGCGTCGTATGAGATTGCGGCGGCAGCTTAGCGGCTTTATTTTTTAAGTGATAGCGAATCCAAAAATGGGTTACGATGCTAATCACAATCGATAAACTGATAAAACCTAAAATGGTCATCCAAATTTGACTATCTACTTGCATACTTGATCCTTGTGAGACAATCTAAGTTAACGCTGATTATCGATGCGCTGGCTATCAATACTTTGATTAGCTCCCATTGTTTGATTACGAATCGCATCATCGCGCTGTTTTTTCTTGAGTCGGAACGTTAGCCATAAATATGTTAATATGCCTAAGATTACGGCAGCAATCATATACATAATAATAGTAGTCCAAATACTGTTATCTACGCCCATGAAAGAGTCCTTTTTATTATTGTTAGCATTAGTGTAACAGGTCTTAACAGCTATTTTACGTCATTCACGTAATGATGTGTAGTAGCGATGTTACTGGCTATTTTCAAACACTGTAATAAGCGTCTACAAAAGCACTTTTTTTCACTTTTTCATATTTTTACGTTAAGATAATTGTCTAAAAAACGCTTTGGCAACTGACACGGTTGCAGCAAGGAAAATAATTATGAAAGTAGTCATCAGTGATGGCATCGAATACGCCCTAAATCTTAATTATCGTACCATCGATATTGAATCGACCGACTATACCAATATTGCAGCAATTGTGGTCACGATGACAGACTTGCCGCGTGTGTATCAAGATATTGAAGATTTGGGGTTTGCTATTCCGATATTTGTGGCGATTGAATATGGTGATGTAGTGCCTGATGAATGGCTACCCAATGTGTATGGTGTGCTAGAGCTGGCAGATGATCAAAAGTTTTATAACGGACAATTGGTCAATGCGGCAGCGGCGGATTATATCGCCACGCTCGATCCGCCCTTCTTCCAAGCCTTGATGGACTACACTGACTATGGCAATGCGGCGTTTGACTGTCCTGGGCACCAAGGCGGACAGTTTTTTCGTAAGCATCCTTCTGGCAGACGCTTTTATTTATACTTTGGGGAAACGCTATTTCGTGCCGACTCTTGTAATGCCGATGTCCGTCTTGGCGATTTGCTAATTCATGAAGGCCCAGCGTATGAAGCACAAGCGCATGCGGCGAAAGTTTTTAATGCGGATAAAACCTACTTTGTGCTCAACGGCACTTCCTCTTCCAATAAAATTGCGATTGGTGCCTTAGTGGCGCATGGTGATTTGGTGCTGTTTGACCGTAACAATCACAAATCTGTGTACCAAGGCGCCTTAACCATGGCAGGTGGTACGCCTGTGTATTTAGAGACCGACCGCAATGCTTATGGTTTGATTGGCGGCATTCCTGCCCATTGTTTTGAGGAAGCCGAAATCCGTGAGCGTATTCGTGAAGTTGCGCCCGATAAAGCCGATGATGCCCGCCCATTTCGCTTGGCGGTAATTCAGCTGGGCACGTATGATGGCACTATTTATAACGCCCGCCAAGTGGTAGATCGCATCGGGCATCTGTGTGACTATATTTTGTTTGACAGTGCTTGGGTGGGTTATGAGCAGTTTATCCCGATGATGCGTGATTGCTCGCCACTGCTACTTGAGCTGGGTGAAAATGATCCTGGAATTTTGGTGACCCAATCGGTACACAAGCAACAAGCGGGCTTTTCTCAAGCATCACAAATCCATAAAAAAGATAACCATATCAGCGGGCAAGCCCGTTATGTCAATCATAAACGCTTTAACAACTCGTTTATGATGCACGTGTCGACCTCGCCGTTTTACCCGTTGTTTGCCTCACTCGATGTCAATGCCAAAATGCATGAAGGTAAAGCCGGTCAGCGCATGTGGCATGAGTGTGTCATCGGCGGTATCGAAGCACGTAAAATGCTGCTAGACACTTGTACCATGATTTTGCCATTTGTCCCACCTACAGTAGATGGGCAAGCATGGCAAGACTACGATACCGAAACCATTGCCCATGATATTCGTTTCTTCCGCTTTGAGGCAGGGGCGCGTTGGCATGATTTTCAGCATTATGCCGATGACCAATACTTTATCGACCCGTGTAAATTGCTACTGACCACGCCAGGCATTGATATGCAAACCGGTGAATATGAGGACACAGGGATTCCTGCCGCGATTTTGGCACATTATCTGCGTGAAAGCTCAGTCATTCCAGAAAAAGCCGATTTAAACTCGATTTTATTCTTACTGACGCCTGCCGAAACCTTGGCAAAATTCCAACACTTGGTCGCCCGTATCGTCAGTTTTGAAAAACATATCCGCGAAAACAGCCCCGTCACCCAAGTGTTACCGACACTGGCTAAGGCATACCCGCAGTACCGCAAACTGACCATCAATGAACTATGCCAACTCATGCATAACTTCTATGCTAAGCATCAGCTCAACAAACGACAAAAACAAATGTTTGAGCGCGAACATCGCCCAAAAGTCGCCATGAGTGCATTTGATGCCCATAACGCCTTTATCCGTAATGAGGTTGAGCTGGTATCGCTGCATGACATCAAAGGCAGAATCGCCATGGAAGGGGCGCTACCGTATCCACCAGGGGTTTACTGTATTGTACCCGGTGAAGTGTGGGATGGGGCGGTGCTTGATTACTTCTTGGCATTGCAAGAAGGCGTTAATCGCTTGCCAGGCTTTGAGCCAGAAGTGCAGGGCGTGTACTGGGAGTATGACGACCAAGGTAAAAAGATTGCCTACGCCTATGTGTTAAAACAGTCTCACTAAATTTGATTGACGGTTTTTGATTCATAGGCTTTCTCTTTGAGGTCTATATTTGGCGCGTTTGCAGCAGTAACCAATGGCGCAAAAATTGGTCTGTGTAGATGGGTGCGATGCTATCTAATTAAATGATAATCATTATTATTTACATTATCAATCTATTATTGGATAATGACGGCTCAATTTTTTAAGAGGCAGTCAAACAATG
>NZ_DAMBOA010000045.1:0-2626 GCF_032064105.1 Moraxella sp. CTOTU49097
TCGCCGAGACGCTACCGCCAAAGCCTGAGCCTATAACCAAAAAATCCGTATCAAATGATTGACCTTTCATGTATCGCTTTCCCCTTATTTTCCTTAATAGTTGTCCTTATAGCTGACCTGCCGCAGGCTACTTTGCAGTGGCTTTTTGGCTGCATCTGTCTTTGTATAACAGCGGTTTAGCGCTAAACAGTTCAACCCGCTACCTAATTAGGGTATACTAATTTTTCAGCAGGCTGCAGCAACTGTGACATTTGGGTTTGTTTTGTTTTGATAAATTAAGTAAAGGCTTGAGTTGAAAGGATTAACGCGTGCCAAAGCCAACCTTCACACCGCTTCCATCGCCCACGGGTACGAGTATTGAGTCGAGCTTGAGTGATTTTGGACAGCAGGCGCATATCATGGGCAATGCCAACACCGTAGTCAGACGTTCGCTCGCCATAGCGCTGCTAAAATTTATGGAATCCACCCCATTTGCCGATATCAGCGTCACAGAGCTGACCCAAAAGGCGGGCGTGAGTCGCATGGGGTATTATCGCAATTACGATAGCAAGCTTGCGCTACTCAAAGACTATTTGGCGCAGATTGAGCATGATTTTCCTTTTATTGACTTGACGGCGGCAAGCGAGGGCGAGTTTTATGCGTTTTTGCGACAAGTGTTTGACTATCTGAGCAAGTTTGAGTTATCGACCAAGATTTTGCTCAATCAAGGCTTTGAAGGGCTGATTTTAGATACGCTACTTAATAGCAAAATTTTTGTCGAATACCGCAAAAAGCAGTCATTGACTTGCCAAGCTATGACCGCGCCACATCAGGATAAAAGCGGGGAGTACAATCTGGTATTTGCCTCAGGGATGCTGTATCACACCTATATTCATTGGGTGCGGCAAGGGCAAACAGAAACGCCACAGCAACTAGCCAGCTGGCTCATGGCGGGTGGGTTTTATCGGTTATTTCACCCTACTGATGACTAATGATGACTAAGCGGATTGGGTTTTATCAAACGCTATCACTATTCCCATACCTACTAGCATGGCGACAAAAAATACCACCCCTTGCCAGATGCCCATGCCCATGAGAACCACCGCAGGGGCAGGGCAGATACCAGCGATGCCCCAACCGATACCAAATATCATCGACCCAATCGCCAAGCGCTTGTCAATACCGCGGCGAATCGGTGGAAACGGCGCACCCGATAGACTGGTCTTTTTTAAGCGACTTAAGTTAAAACCGATGGTGGCGACAATGAGCGCGCCAATCATCACCAACATCAACGCAGGATTCCAATCGCCTGCGAGATCAAGAAAGCTTTGTACGGTTTTTGGGTTTGCCATATCACTGACAATCAAACCCGTACCAAACACCAACCCACAGATAGCACTAATCAATAACACAATTTCTTTTCGCATAATAGATGCCCCGATAATCTTTACTTAATCAATGCCAACCCATGACGACCGATAAACACCGTCACAAACCCTGCAGACATAAAGACAATGGTTGCCACCAATGAACGGGGCGAAAAGCGCGCATTGCCACAGATACCATGACCACTGGTACACCCTGAGCCCATCCGCGTGCCCACACCGACCAATAACCCTGCGATGACATACAGCCAAGGCGATGATGATACCGTGATGGTTGGCAAACCAAATAACTGACCAACCAGCCAGGGCGATACTAGCAAGCCCACAAAAAACGCCAATTGCCAAGCAAAATCGGCTGAGTTTGGCTGCCAGAGACTGGCAACAATGCCACTGATGCCAGCAATCTTGGCAATACTCCACCACAGCATAACCGCAGAGAGTCCAATCAACATGCCACCCACTAATGGATGACTATAATCTGCAATAGAAAATAACAACATACGCCACCTAAGCATTTCACAATAATATATATTATACAATATTGTATAATATATAGCGCGTTTAAGGGTGAATTTTTTTTAAAACGGGATAATAATCAACGAAAAAACGCAGACCAACGCGCTTTTTGCAAAAAAACTATGTTAGATTAAAGCTAGATTAAAACAAATACAAAACCATGATGATAGGGCTTAACGGCTTAACATTTTAATAAGGCAACCCATGTATAAACTCACCACCTACATACCGACCGATTATCTAGAGGCTGTAAAGCAAGCCTTGTTTGACGCAGGGGCAGGGCAGATTGGCAATTATCAGTATTGCTGTTGGCAGGTGTTGGGTACAGGACAGTTTATGCCATTGGCAGGCAATCATGCCTTTATTGGTACGACCAATCAATTACAAACAATCGAAGAATGGCGAGTCGAGATGGTGGTTGTAGATGAGCGCATCAAAGCGGTGGTGCAAGCCTTAAAACAGGCACACCCGTATGAAACGCCCGCTTATGATGTGCTAAAGCTTGAAGATATTTAGTCATCCAGTTTATCATCCGTTGCCGTAAAACCACCGACTTTAGGCGGTGGATATAAGGCAACTTGTACACTATAACGCTTGCATAAATTTTGCTAAAATAATTTGCATGAAAACACTCAAGCTACGCATACGAGATAAACACACAGCAAAGCTTAACCGCCTAAGCGGTTCGGTGAATTTCGTATGGAACTACGTTAATGCGTTAAGCTATGAGCATCTTAAGCGTACTG
>NZ_DAMBOA010000046.1:0-2559 GCF_032064105.1 Moraxella sp. CTOTU49097
GCCAGTCACGATTGAAAAGGAGTTAGTCATGCAGCGCGACATTTTTAAGCCAACACTACTGAGCCTCGTCATCGCCCAAAGCTTATTGACGGCGTGTAGCCCCTCACCGTCAAATAGCCGTGATACGAGCCCTACCACACCTGTTATCGCCCACCCAACGCCCGTGGTTGCTGCGCCTGCCATGATGATGGACGCGGCAGCAATGAGCAAGATGGCACGCTACTCGCCTATCATGCCGATGCCGATACCACAGGATAATAGCGAAAAATATCAGCATCTTGCAGCCAACCCCATTCACCAAACCGCCACCGATGCTGTTGCCACCTTTAGTATCGATACCGACACGGGCAGCTATGCCAATGTGCGCCGTTTTCTCAACGACGGGCAATTACCGCCCACTGACGCGGTGCGTATTGAAGAGCTTATCAACTATTTTAACTATGACTTTTCACACGCCAAGCGCCTTGCCAATGCCCCTTTTTTAGTAAGCACGGAAACAGTTGCCGCACCGTGGCGTACGGCCAATCGTATCATCAAAGTGGCTATCAAAGCAGATGACCCTACCATCACCAAACAAAGCGCGTTACCGCCTGCCAACTTGGTATTTTTGGTGGATGTGTCAGGCTCGATGTCAGACAACGATAAGTTACCACTGGTCAAATCTTCGCTAAAAATGCTCACCAAACAATTGAGAGCGCAAGATACCATCAGTATCGTGACCTATGCTGGTCATACACAAGTGACGCTTCCCGCCACCAAAGGCAGTGATACCGACAAAATATTAGCCGCGATTGATAGCCTAGATGCCAGTGGTTCGACCAATGGCGAAGCAGCGATAAAGCTAGCTTATCAACAAGCAAAAATCCACTATAAAAAAGATGGCATCAACCGCATTTTGATGATGACCGATGGGGATTTTAATGTCGGTGTATCGGACGTCGATGAAATGCTAGATATTATCCGCCGTGAACGTGATAGCGGTGTGTCACTTTCCACATTTGGCTTTGGTGAAGGCAATTTAAACGACCACATGATGGAACAAGTCGCGGACAACGGCAACGGTAACTATAGCTACATTGACAGCCTGTCTGAGGCCAAAAAAGCCTTGGTAGACGAAATGTCAGCCACCTTTAATACCGTGGCAAAAGACGTCAAAGTACAAGTGGAATTCAATCCCCAGACGGTTAAAGAATGGCGCTTAATTGGTTATGAAAATCGCGTCCTTGCAAAAGAAGATTTTAACAACGATAAAGTAGACGCAGGTGAGCTAGGTGCAGGCAAATCTGTGGTTGCGCTGTTTGAAATTACCCCTGTCGGGCAGCAAGGTTGGCTAGACGATAGCCGCTACCAAGCTTACCCTATCAATCACACCGGCAAAAATACTGAACTGGGTTTTTTAAAACTTCGCTATAAAGCGCCAAATAGCAACACATCAACGCTTTTGACCCTGCCCATTACCAATACTACCCAACAGCCGAGCAGTGAGCTGGCATTTGCGCTAAGTGTGGCAAGTTTTGGTGAAACCCTCAAGCAAAGCAAATACATTGGTAATTGGCAACTAAATGATAGCAAGCGACTCGCCCAAGCCAATATCGGCAACGACCCACAAGGTATTCGCCGCGAATTTATCAAGCTTATCGACTTAGCCGATAGCTTACAACCCACCAAAAAATAGCCACTATATAACTTTCAATAAAAAAGCTAGATGACTCATCTAGCTTTTTTACTGCTTTTACTGTTTTGCCCATCAGTGCTGTTTTGTGCCAAAAATTTTATCCCCTGCATCCCCAAGACCTGGAATAATATACCCCTGTTCATTGAGATGACTATCGAGGGCTGCGGCAAAAATCTTCACATCAGGATGGGCATCATTCACCGCTTTTACCCCTTCAGGCGTTGCCACTAATACTAAGGCTTTAATATTTTTACAACCGTGTTTTTTCATCATATCAATCGTTGCTACCATACTACCGCCCGTCGCAAGCATAGGATCTAAAATCAACGCAGGACGCTCATTAATATCTTTGACCAACTTTTCAAAAAAAGGCACGGGCTCGAGGGTATCCTCATCACGTTGCAATCCAACCATCGAGATTTTTGCCGTGGGAATAAGGTCTAAAACCCCATCAAGCATTCCTAAACCTGCGCGCAAGATAGGTACGACAGTAACGGTTTTACCTTTGATTTGAATGCCTTCAATTTGGTTGCCTTCCCATCCCTGAATGCTGATTGTTTCTATGGGAAAATCACGGCTTGCTTCATACGCCATCAAACGGGCAAGCTCTTTGGTCAAGGTACGAAACTTATAAGTGCTACTATCTGCCTCGCGCATCAAGGATAATTTATGCTTAACTAAGGGATGATCAATAACGGTAATTTGCATGGTAACACTCACTTTAAATTTCACACCAAAAATTTTCGCCTATTTTACCCAAAGTCTGCGATAAAAACATTAATTTTCTATTCTGAGTTTTTCTCTAAGTTTTTCAGGAATACAAAAAACACCCCTTACTGTTGTAAGGGGGTGTTTTTGGGATAGGGAGCTGACGATGACCTACT
>NZ_DAMBOA010000047.1:0-2061 GCF_032064105.1 Moraxella sp. CTOTU49097
AAAAAGGACTGAATATCTGTCCTTTTTATCCTATGCGGTAAAGTAAGCCTATAGCTATTACCGCTTATCTTGTACCATATCAGGTTGTTGCTTTAATCAGTTAAAACCCTATTTCATCCCATTGCCAATGAATCGCCAATTGGTCTAACACGGTTTTGGCTTGTTGTTGATGTGACGCATCGCCATCTAGCTTGAGTAGCACAATAAACCCATAAGTGGGGTCGTCTTTGCTGCTGACGGTAGCCTTGATATGATGTTGTTGCAGTAATTCACTGACAGCCATCACGGTCGCTTGACGTTTTAGTGCAGGTTTAAATACTTTACCCACTGCCGTTAAAGGCAATGCATCAATCACGTAGATGGCTTTAGGAATTGCCGCTTTTTCGCCAATGTTTTGTTGGCAAAATTGCATCAGTTTATCAGTATCTAAGTTGACACCCGGCTTAGGGGCAACGAATAAAACAGGTAACTCGCCTGTATAGCTATCAGGTTTACCAATGGCAGCACAACCAGCTACCCCGTCATATTGATAAACCACCTCTTCGATCATTTTTGGGTCAATATTGTGTCCACCTCGAATGATTAACTCTTTTTTTCTACCCGTCAAAAAAAAGTAGCCGTCTGCATCTTGATAGCCCAAATCGCCGGAATTAAACCAAGTTTGATTGTCAGAGTCAGTTACCCAAATCCCTTGATTTTGCTGCGCCAAATAATAGCCGACAAACACATTATCGCCGCGAATACAAATATTGCCCACCTCGCCTGTGTTGGCAACTCGCACAAACTTGCCATGATCATCAAGCATCATCACTTGCATAGGCTGATACGGGAAACGTAGCCCTATTGAACCAATTTTCTTCTCCCCAAATCTTGGGTTGGCTGAACTACCACAATTGCCTTCCGTCATACCATACGCTTCAATGATTTGTACCCCTGTTTGTTTTTCAAATTGCTTAAATACTTCTATCGGCATCGGGGCTGCCCCACACAAACAGTGCTTTAAACTAGCAATATCATGGTCGCCAACTGGTAGATTTAATAATCCAGCAAAAAGCGTGGGCACACCACTAAAAAAACTCACGCGATAATGCGCAATAATCGCCCAAAAATTTGCCATAACCCCATCGCCGCGATAGCCCTCTGGCGAAACCAGCAAAATTTCACCACCCATCGATAACGGTAATAATCCTGTAACCATGACGGCATTGACGTGAAATAGGGGTAGTCCGCACAGCACGACATTGCCCTGATTTAGCATGTCATCACCAAACAATGCCCGTGCCTGTAAGACATTGGCGACTTCATTTTTATGATTACGCATGGCGATTTTGGGCATGCCAGTTGTACCACCGGTTCCAAAGAATGAAGACAGATCCTCAGGCACAATGGTACGGGGGTTAATTAATCTATCTTTAGGCTGGTTTGCAATCCCAGTGTAAAAATCATGATAGGTTACCCTCTCTGGTAATTGCTGTACAAATTCTTTACTTGCATCTGGCAAGGTTATATTAAGTTGATGCGCAACATGATGAGCCATCGTCACCCCAATGATATGCTGCAAACTTGGGGTAAGCTTGGCAACCGCTATCGCCTTGTCCCAAAGCTGCGGCTTATTATCTTGATTGGGTAATGGCGCAAGCGTGATGAGTAGCGTGGCTTTGACTTCATTTAATAAGCCGGCAATCACAGAAGGTTCAAGCAGTGGGTTAATCGGAAAAATAATACCGGTTGACTCGCCGCCCCAGATACAAAAATGGGTTTCGGGTAAATTTGGCAACAAAATCGCAATGACCGTATCTTTATCCGCGCCCAATGAATAAAGCATATTGGCGGTTTGACGTATATAAGCCAATAGTTCCCGATAGCTATAGCTTGTGCTGTTTTGATACTGAGTAGCATTTAACACAAAGGTAAGGGCTTTTTTATCAGCAAACTGAGCTTCACTATCAGATAGCATCTGATAGGTGCTGCTAGGCAGGTTTAAAGGAAAATTTTGTTCATACTGTTTAAGGTCGTGCTGATTTTTTATTTGCTGGTTCATCGTGTCAAAGTCCTTTTTAC
>NZ_DAMBOA010000048.1:0-1681 GCF_032064105.1 Moraxella sp. CTOTU49097
AAGTCGATGACAACGTAGTGTTTGTCGAAGAGCGGAGCCAAATTCGCCCTGCAACGGCTGAGGAAAAGCAAGGATTGGCTTACAACGCTATTGCCGCCCAAGCGGACATCGAGCTTGCTTAATGGTTATCCCATAGCAAAATGGCGCTAACTTAGCATGCCATTTTCAATCAAAACAATGGAAAATTACGATGAATGAAATCTGTAAAATTGACGATATCATCCCCGAAACGGGTGTGTGTGCGCTGGTAAACGGTGAACAAGTGGCCATCTTTCGTACCCAAAATGATGACGTTTTTGCCATGGATAACTTTGATCCTTTTAGTAAGGCTAATGTCATTTCCAGGGGACTACTGGGTAGCTGTGAAATTGACGGACAAAAGGTACGATATGTCGCATCCCCCATGTACAAACAACGCTTTGACTTGGCGACAGGTAAATGCATTGATGATGAGCAAGTGGCGTTAAAATCCTACCCTGTGAGCGTGACCAATGGCGTGGTAATGATTTAGTCTTTATTAACTGTAACGACAGATCGAATTTGCCCAAGCCCCGCACAACATTCTCACAAACATAAAAAAGGCATCAAGACTGCATGCCTTTTTTATGTTTTAGGTGTTAACAAAAATAGAGAGTAAGCAATCAGCTTCCCCCTGTGTCAGCATAGTTATTCTTCTCACTACCCACTGATTAACTGATGAACTTTGGCTACAATCTGTACAGTCTTATCATTCCTACAATGCTACAATGCGGCATACGTTAAAGTAGGCGCATTTAATTGATGATACAGCGACACCACATCACCCATAATCATCACCGCAGGCGATGGTAGTTTAGCGTCATTTTGCAATGCTTGAATGGTGCTTAGCGTACCCACCAAAACTTGCTCGTTAGGACGACTGACATTGGCAATAATCGCAAATGGTGTATCGGCTGATTTACCCGCTTGTAACAGACCTTGGGTTAGATTTGGCAAGGTATTTAATCCCATATAAAACACCACGGTTTGATTATCGGCAAGCAGCTCTGCATATTGTTCATTTGGCGTGTCGGCCTTCAAGAATCCTGTCACAAATTTGACGGATTGCGCATAGTCGCGATGGGTGAGCGGAATATTGACGCTATTGGCGACTGCTAGCGCGGTGGTAATGCCAGCAATCGACTCACAGGCTACACCAGCGCTAATCACGGTTTGCATTTCTTCACCGCCACGCCCGAAGATAAACGGGTCGCCCGACTTTAAGCGTACAATAGTTTTGCCTTGTTGCGCTAGGGTGACCAATAAGCCATTGATGTCTTGCTGGGACATACTGTGTTGGTGGCATTTTTTACCGACATAGATTTTTTCTGCCGTTGTGTTAAGTGCCAAAATCTCATCACTCACCAGATTGTCATAACAAATCACATCCGCTTGCAAGATGGTTTTATAGGCTTTGATGGTCAAGAGTTCGGGGTCGCCTGTACCTGCACCAACCAGATACACTTTGCCCTGATTTTGTACAGCTTTTGCATGTTTGGGGGTTGCAAGAAGGTCAAAACAATTTTCTCTCACGCTGTCATGGGGAAAAAGTTCAACACTCACAGGGCTACTGATTGAAGGCATAGCGGTTTTCCAACATAATCAAACAAGGTAATTTAAAAATGCAATTACCATGCCTAAATTTTAACTCATACCCTTAATC
>NZ_DAMBOA010000049.1:0-1205 GCF_032064105.1 Moraxella sp. CTOTU49097
AAAGGTCAAATCTGCGCAGCAGTGGACAATGGGGCCATGACTTATGAAGACATCAAGAGCTGCACCAAGGCCAGTACAGGCTGTGGCGGTTGCGCCCAAATCGTCAAAGATACCTTAGTGTCAGAACTCAAAAAGCGCGGTATCGAAGTTAAAAATCATATCTGCGAGCATTTTGCTTACTCGCGCCAAGAACTATATCACTTGGTGCGTGTCAGCAATATCCACACCTTTGAGGAGATGATTGAAAGACACGGACACGGTGATGGCTGTGAAATCTGTAAGCCTACCATTGGCTCGATTTTGGCGTCTTGCTGGAATGACTATATCTTAGATAAACCACTGGTTGCGCTGCAAGATACCAATGATGCTTTCTTGGGCAATATCCAAAAAGATGGTACTTACTCTGTCGTACCAAGGATTGCAGGTGGTGAAATTACCGCCGAAAAACTCATTGTCTTAGGTGAGGTAGCACGCGATTTTGGACTTTACACCAAAATCACTGGTGGGCAACGTGTGGATTTATTTGGTGCACGTAGTGACCAATTGCCCGATATTTGGGAACGCTTAATCAACGCAGGTTTTGAAACAGGGCATGCGTATGGCAAATCACTACGGACTGTTAAGTCTTGTGTCGGCAGCACTTGGTGTCGCTATGGGGTTGATGATAGTGTGGGACTAGCAATTAAACTGGAAAACCGTTATAAAGGCTTACGCTCACCGCATAAAATCAAATTTGGCGTATCAGGCTGTACCCGTGAATGTGCTGAAGCCCAAGGCAAAGATATCGGTATTATCGCCACCGAAAACGGCTGGAACCTTTATGTCTGTGGCAATGGCGGTATGCGTCCTAGACATGCTGAGCTGTTTGCCAGTGACTTGGACACAGCCACGCTGGTTAAATATATCGATCGTTTCTTAATGTTCTACATAAAAACAGGCGACCGCTTACAACGCACGTCAGTCTGGCGTGAAAAAATGGAAGGTGGTCTTGAGTATATTCAACAGGTGGTTATCAATGACAGCTTGGGTATTGCTCATGAGCTTGAAACCCAAATGCAAGCGGACATTGATGCTTACCAGTGCGAATGGAAAACCACCCTGTCTGACCCAGAACGTTTAAAACGCTTTAAGCACTTTATCAACAGTGACAAAGTCGATGACAACGTAGTGTTTGTCGAAGAGCGGAGCCAAATTCGCCCTGCAAC